>CAZHEA010000086.1:0-8271 GCA_964531165.1 uncultured Thiotrichaceae bacterium | reverse complement strand
TGCTGACAGGTTTGCATAATCGCCTACATATCCCATTTATTTGCCCCCAGATAGCTTGCTTTACATTTTAGATTCATTTGCAATCTATCTTCAGCTTTATGAGCTGCCTTTATATCTTCTGGATCTTTAATATCAGCTTGTATTCAAAAATAACAATAGCGTATGGGATACCTTCATTTTTTCACTCAGGGATTATTGCAGGATTATCAAAAGCGTATAAATTTTAGTGTTCTTCCTATATAACCCATGCAGTCTGATAACGCCCATCGACATCCGCCATAGTAATCATTGTCAGTTCACTTTTATTAAGCACCAGCCATGAGTAAATTGTGTCAAAGTTAATTCACATGATGGTTTCATCTTTGGGGTCAGCTGTCTTGCCTACGCTCATAATAACGCCAACACCATTGTTCCTGTTACCGCGCTATTTTTACATAACGTCATTATTTTCTGAGTTTTAACCAGAGCAGAGTTATCTTTTGTAGCGGCTGTTACATTAGTCAGTGAAACCGCAGTTGTATATGCTTTATCATCCTGCTGAGGTACTCGAAGCCTCATTACAGGCGGTTAAAAATTGCATAGAAGCGGCAAGCATCGCAAATATGATATTGTTCTTTTTTTAAACTATTCTTTAATAGATTGTTATGAGTCTGTACAAATACTGGTGCATAGAGCATACAGTTTATTGATCTAATTAATGCTTCAGTTTAATGACTTTACTGAAGATAACTAATTAACATTACAGCAAATGCACTTCATTAAAGCCTGTTTAAAAGTAAATATCCACGCTCTAATGACGTGGTTTAATTGTTAAATAAACATACCAATCAGCACGCCCTATAATTTGCAATACTAATCAAGCCAGCCATCTTTTTTAAAGTAAAAATACAAGCCCAATGCTACGCCAGCCATAACCACAAGTGCAATAGGATAACCCCATGTAAGATGAAGCTCCGGCATATTGTCAAAATTCATACCAAAAATACCGGCCAAAAAAGTGATCGGCATAAATATGGCTGAAAGAATTGTTAACACCCCTAACCGATGATTCATTTTTTCCTGCTCGTTAGTATCGTAGCGTAAGCTTAAATCGGTAATCGTTTTATCCAGGCGCAGCAACACCTGAGATGTATTTGATGCATTGGTTGTAGCCAGCTGAAAATACATCGGGTATTCGATCAGGTTCAGCAAATTTTCATCAAGGCTGCGTAACATATCAAAACAAACAATCTGTGAACTACTCACGGTATCATAGACTCGCAATAGTTTTTTTTGATCATGAATATCACCTATCTCAATACTCTCCGGGTTTTTATCCATTTGCTCATCCATACGATAAAGCTCTGAACGAAGCTCTATTGCCATTTTAGACACCAACAATGATTCACGTGCCAATAGTGCGCTTAACAACGACGGCATCGAACCTTTTGCCAGCTTTAATTGATTAGTCACAGTTAATAAATACTGATGCGTCATAACAGAAGCCGCATTAAAACAGATAACTAAATTTTGAAGACATAAAAATGAGACATAATGCTCTCTAGGCCCACGCTCATCCGTATTAACGCACACCGAGCATTCAAAGTAGACTTCATTTTCAAAAGGAAATACCACGCTGACGTTTCTCGGGTTTAAGACACAGTAAATAGCCGTATCATCTACCCCCAGATCTATCAAAAAACGCTCAATGTCTGTTGCCTCACCTTCCATAATACTGACCATGTACATGGAATTATGATCGCGATAAGTTGTGTTAAATGTAAGCTCTTCGATGGTTTCTATCGTTGCCGCTTCAGTTACCTGGTAATAGTTTGCTTTCATATGTACTCCAACCCTGATTTATTGTAAAGAAAGCCTTTCCGAAGTGTACAGATAATGTATATTGAATAAAATAACCTGTAAGCCATAGGTGAATTTTTTACTACTATTGAACTAGAATAATTTTAGTCTTTAATTAGACCTTACATCATTACGGTTTCTTTATAAACCAGCGCATTGAGCACAAGCTCACTCTATTAGAACCAATATTAGACTTTATTCGTCTGTATAAATATTTTTCGGAAGATATATCGTTGTGTCATAAAATGGTAAGTGCATTTGAATGAACATGCTATATGATAGGTATAACTTAACAGAACTAAAACTCAATTTTATCAGATTACTCCATACCAGTTGCTATCTGTGTATTGCATAATGCCGACAAGCACAAGAATTGTTCTAAACTAGCACTGAAATGACTTATAAAATATGACTAAATCACGAATAAGAGGAAAAGCAATGCAAACTAAACCGCAATTGAAACTACTGGCATCCTTGTCAGGTTTCCTGTTTCTTTTTGGTTGCGCATTAATGGACGCACCCACATCCGACTCCATTTTAGATGAAACTAATACCGTAAAAAGCAGTGCTCAGAACAGGTGGGCAAGTACCGTTACTGGAGGTACAGTGGATGATGGCTGGTTACAAAATTTTGAAGACCCGAAATTAGTCAAATTAGTTGCTGAAGTTATGGCGAATAATAAAAGCCTGCAAGCAGCATCGGCACAGGTTGATGCCGCTGCCGCTTTAGCAACACAGGCGGGAGCAGCATTAAAGCCGAGCATTGGCCTCGGTGCTGCGGCTAATGTAGGTGACTCTTCAGGTATTTCTTCGTTTGACTCCAGCAATGCTTTTTTAAATATGTCATGGGAGTTAGATGTATGGGGGCGTGTTCGCTCTCAGGAAGCCTCAGCGACAGCAGCCTATAAAGCAACGGAAGCGGATTATATGTTTGCCCGTCAGTCACTGGCTGCCGTGACCAGTAAAACCTGGTTTTTAGCCACTCAGATACACGGTCAAAAACAGCTAGCTGAGGAAGCCGTCGATATTTTTTCAAAGTTAATTAAGATTGTTGAAGCCAGAAAACGTGCTGGCAAAGCCCAACCACAAGATTTACCTCTAGCAAGAGCGGATCTGGCGAATGCTCAGGGGGCTTTACATCAAATTACCAGCAGCTACAAAGAAGTGCTGCGCAGCATTGAAGTGTTAAGTGGTCGCTACCCATCCGGCAAACTTCAGCCAAACACTGAGTTTGTTGCAATATTGCCGGATATCCCCGTTGGCTTACCTTCAGAAATTTTAGAACGCCGCCCGGATTTAATTGCCGCAGAACAACGTGTTGCAGCTACATTTTATGGCAAAGAACAGGCTGAGGCAGCAAGGCTGCCAAAGGTTTCACTAACAGCATCAGCTGGAAATGTTAACAGTGGTCTTGCGGATATGCTTAATGTCAATGATCCCGTTGGTCAGATGGGTGCAAGTCTTTTTGCGCCTTTGTATTCAGGCGGTGCATTAAAGGCTGGCGTTGAAATTGCTGATGCCAACAAAAAAGCCGCGATGTCTGCCTATGCACAAAGAGTGCTAGAAGCATTTAAAGAAGTTGAAACCGCACTGGAAAATGAAAAGTTATTTTTACAACGTGAAGAAAGTTTACAGACAGTAGTCGATGAAAGAACTGAAGCTGTACGCATAATGGAAGTACAGTATAAAGTCGGACGAATTGAGTTTTATAATTTGTTGCAGGCTCAGGCTGGGCTTTTATCTTCCCGCTCTACTTTAATCTCAATGAGAAACGAACGCCTTTCACAGCGGGTAAATTTACATCTCGCATTGGGTGGCAGTTTTGAAGACAACACAAAAAAAGTTAATTAAATTAACACTTTATCAGGAGGCTTTAAATGACAGGTTTAGATATTTTCGCACTCATCGTTTTGCTGGTTATTGTAGGCTCAGCCGGCTTTGTATTTTTTCTGATCGGCCAGTGGCCGGGTAAGGTTGCTGAGGAACGCAACCACCCTAATAAAGATGCAATTAAAATCGGTAGCTGGCTAACCTTAATTGCGGCCTTTCCATTATGGACGGTTGTTGCCATGTGGGCACTTTCGGCACCCAGACCACCACAGGAAAATTTAACCGCAGAGGAGATTGATAACAGTATTGAAGGACTTAAAAATACAATTAAAGATCTCGAAAAGCAAAAACAGGAAATGGGAGCACAAGCATGATTGCATTTTTAACGGTTATTTATATTGTTTTACTACAAGTTGCTTTCAAATTTAAATGGATAAAACCAACCACTTTATGGAAAGCCTCCCCCGTAATCTGGGTGTTAATTCTGGCTATCGGATTATTTGTGCCCATGCAGTTCTGGGCACCCGGTGGAAAAGTTCTGGTTTTGCAAAATGCAGTCCCAATTGTGCCCAATGTTTCAGGCCAGGTAATTGAAATTTCAGTTAAGCCAAATGAACTCATTAACAAAGGTGACCCTTTATTTAAGCTCGATCCGACATTATATCAAGCCGGTGTAAACCAGATTCAGGCACAACTGGAGCTGGCAAATGCACGACTTCGAGAAGCACAGGATTTAAAGAAGGATAATGCCATTAGCATCTGGGAGTATGAACAGTATCAAGCTCAGGCAAAGCAACTGAAGGCATCGCTGGATACCGCAGAATATAATTTGGAGCAAACTGTTATCCGTGCACCGGCGGATGGCTTTGTAACAAATTTAGCGCTCAGAGAAGGCGCTAGAGTATCCTCTATTCCAATGGCACAAATAATGACATTTATTGATACATCTGATCATGTTATTTTTACGCAGATACTGCAAAGTTATTTACGTTTTATTGAACCTGGTCAGTTAGTCGAGGTGACATTTAAACGACAGCCCGGGAAAATTTATACCGGAAAAGTCGACTTCATCATAAATGCAAACGCAACAGGCCAGGTTATGGCAAGTGGTAAAATGGTGGCGACCAGAGAAATAAAGGCAATGCCATTTAGTGTGCGAATTTTGCTCGATGATAAAGAGTTCATGAATACTCTACCTGCCGGTACGGTTGGCAGTATCGCCATTTATACCGGGCAAGGTAAAATGACTCATATTATTAGAAAGGTGATGATAAGAATGGATTCACTAACAAATTATTTTAATCCTAGCTAGAACGATAACATCTATCCCCGACCACCCGTGTCGTGGGTAGCCTCCTGATAAAATGTAAAAGTATCAATGACTAATATTAATAAAACACGCGATACTCTAATTATAATTGTTTTAATTATGATCATTCTAATGATGCTGCGCAGCGCTCAAAGCATCGTTATTCCTATCCTGCTCGCGGTATTTTTAGCGATTATCGCGGCTACCCCAGTTGGCATGCTAAAAAAACGCGGCTTATCTATCCCTCTTTCTGTTGGCATTGTTTTTATCGGTTTTATTATTCTGGAATTTTCTGCTGTATTAATATTCGGCAATACATTTGTGAATTTCATAAAAGTATTACCGGCTTATCAGGCGAAATTAGATGGTTTGATGATTGCAATTATTAACAGCCTGCAGGAACTGGGTGTTGATGTGAGTACGACAGGTATACGTCAATTGTTGGATACAGAGCAAGTAATTGATCTAGCCAATGTGTTAGTTGTGGGTGTCGGTGACATATTGAGTAATGCTTTTCTAATTTCTTTTACCGTACTTTTTATTTTGTTGGAAGCATGGGAATTTCCAGCAAAACTTCAGGCAATGAAAGGTATAAGTGAAATTACTGTACTAAAAGAAGTAACAAAAATCATTAACAGTACAAAGCACTATGTGGCGATTAAGACGATAACCAGTATGTTAACAGGCGCGCTTGTTGGAATAGGTGTTGCAATTGTAGGGTTGGACTTTCCCGTTTTATGGGGTTTTTTAGCGTTTGCTTTAAACTTTATTCCGAATATAGGTTCTATTATTGCGGCTATTCCAGCAGTGTTGCTGGCTATGTTACAGTTAGAACCAGCGGGTGTGTTGGCCGTACTGGCAATATTTTTAGCCGTGAATATATTTGTTGGCAGTGTACTGGAGCCAAATTATATGGGCCGCAGTGTCGGACTTTCAACACTGGTTGTTTTTATATCACTTATATTTTGGGGCTGGATTTTTGGGCCGGTAGGAATGTTACTTTCAGTTCCACTGACAATGGTGATTAAATTTTCTGCTGAAATGCACGAAGAAAGTACATGGTTAGCGATATTACTTTCGCCTGCACCGGATAAAAATGATCAGGATGAAAATACTCAGACAGAGCAAAAGTCATAAAAATAATACTACACCGATCAGGAAACAAACATGTCAAATGATCCACTAGAAAGTGAAATTGAAATATTACGTGCGCAGGTCGCCGAATTAACAGCTGCTCGTGAAAGTGAAAACAGCAATACCGATGATAAAGTGCAGGCTCTCAAAAGTGACAATGAGCCTCCTGATGTTGACGTGGTATCAGGTAATGCATCAGCTAATGTCAACGACATATCTGATAACACAAAAAATAATGACAATGATCTTGAGCACCAGTTTCAGGAGCTCATTGATACAATTGATACTGAACTAAAAGAGGCAAGCCCGATAACTGTTCTAGCCGTATTTGCGGTCGGCATTCTTGTTGGTCGCCTTTTACCAAGATAGAGTAAAAAATATGACAGACCCAATTCTTAAAATCCAGATACTAGCCCGCTCTGAAATATCATTACTGCGGATTCAGGCCAACCGAAATATTAACCGTATTATATTTCTACTGGTAGCTTTAGTTTTCGCATTGTTAGCCTTAGGCATGTTTAATTTTTCTGCTTATCAGGCGATAGCGGAATCGAAGAGTCCTGCAGTAGCGGCTATGTTAGTTGCATTCGCTGACTGTATTCTGGCAATTAGCGTACTTATGTTTACGCGAAGCTCGGGCAAGGATTCAGAGCAGGAGAAAGTCATTCGAGACATTCGAGATCTTGCATACAAAGAATTGAGCACTGATTTTGATGAAGCAAAAGAAAACTTCTCAGAAGTGAGTGATGATGTCCGAAGAATTCGCTCTGGTTTCAGTGCATTTACTCAGGGCGCCGACAATATAACAGGCAGTTTAGGCCCGCTATTAAACTTACTGATTAGTGCGCTTAAAAAATCCAGATAATAATTTTTACATAGCTTGTTAGAAAAAATATTCAATATAAACCAGAGGATTAATAGAATGAGTGATATACAATCAAAAATGGAAAAAATTCTTGCGGAAACTAAAAAAATACGTGATGAATTAATTGTACAGGTAAACTTAGGTAAGTTAGAAGCTAAAAATGAGCTGTCTAGTCTTGATGATAAGCTCGAACTTTATAAAGAAAAGACTAAACACATTGCTGAAGTTGCAGGCGACACTGCGTCAGAATTAAAAATAGCCGCAGAGCTTGGTATCGAGTCTTCATCGAAAGAAGATGCCGGTACTGCAATCGTACTGGCAGCAGAAGAGTTAAAGAAAGGTTACCAGCGAATTAAAAACCTTATTTAAAAACATTTAAAATAATCGGTGAGAATAAAAAATGATTTTTTGTTTTTTAACATGTTCATTAAATTGGTTGTTTTTCATCGGCAAAACCAAACCACTAAGTTAAGCAAGGAATACAAAATGTATACATTAAGAACGCCAATTATTGGCATTATATTTTTAGCACTATTCGGTTTAGGCAACACAGTTGATGCAAATCAGAAAAAAGCTGGCGATGTTGTTATTACACCGAATAATTTTATTCACGCTGATTCGACCCGAGCTTTTTTTAAAGAAATAGATCAATCAAAAGGAAAAGTTAACATTGTAAGACCGGTAAGAGAGCTTACCAATGCAGATAATCAAGATGTTATCAGAATGAATCGTGACACACTTTATACACGAGTTGTTTTAGATGTTAAGGGTGGCGCTTCAATAACGACTAAGAAATATGCTGGGTATCAAAACATCAACGTTATCGACGTAAACCATAGTCAAGTTGCAAGTTTGACTGGCCATGGAACAATCAAACTGGACGAGTCCATGCTGACTGAAGGACATCATGTTTATGTTATCGTCCGAACAGGTTTATTGAGAAACCTTTCTGAAAACAAGATGATGGCCAAGGCTCATAAAGCACAAGACAATGTTTCTGTTTCTTTTAAATCGTCGGAACCATTTTTACCCTCTGTAAACTATGACTTTTCAACTCTCGATGTCATCAAATATAAAATACTCAAAGCGTTTGCCCTTAAGCCTAAAAAAGATATTCCTAAAAATGGCCTGGGGACATTAAAAGACAGAGATCCAGAGGCAGCTAGAGTGGTTGTTGCAATTGGTTGGGGTGCGCTATCCGGTATAGATGCAGCATATTCTGCTTTTACGGGCTATAAGGAAAGAGCTTCCTTTACTATAACCGATAAGCCGAATTCAAATAAAACAGGCTTTA
>CAZHEA010000085.1:0-12097 GCA_964531165.1 uncultured Thiotrichaceae bacterium | reverse complement strand
TGCTTTGGGCAAAGCGGGTTCGTAGCGTAGAATCAAGTTCAGCCATAATTACCTCTTGTAAGGTTGTTGTGGTTAGCTGGCTTTTGGTGTTGTCGCACCTTAGGTCAGCGATTGTATTGCGGGTTTAGTTTATGTGTTTTTCGATAGACTGCTCCTTATTTAAGGTTGATATTAAAACATTGATCATTAACCGTTAATAAAACGGTATTGCGTTATGATTATTTATGACTAAAACGATGTTAATGCGTAGCGCCGATAGCGCCAACCGTACCGGTTATAACAGTGCGGTTGGCGTTTTCATTTGGCGACAAAAACTAGTTGCTAAATAATCAATTGAAACTCTAGCACACTGATTGTTTAAAAGGCCACGGTTTTTTTGCGTTTATATTGTGTTATAAAACCATCCATCATGCCTGCCGTTGCCCGTTATAAATTCGTTGATTATAAGTTCTTTTCAAAAAACACAACCGACCGGTTATTTTCGATACCTTCTTTATATTTTTTATAACCTAACTTTTCATACACCTGTATCGCTTTTACATTATCCTGGTAAACATCCAGCCATATAGACTGAGTCTTTAGTGTATGCACACAATATTGTTCAGCCAAAATAATTGCAGCGCGGCCAATGCCCAAGTTTTTTTCATCAATCAGCACTCGCTTTAACTGCACCTGCTCCGCGTGTTTTTCTATGCTGATAATAATATACCCTGCCAGGCAGTTGGATGCATTAACAACACTTAAATAAATATACTGATTATTTCTATAATTAGACTCATGAATTTTTAGTGGTATAAATCGCAGAAAATCACCAACATGATTTTGACGTACCATTTCTGTTATTGTTTGTAATTCATTAAAGCGTGTTTTTCTTATCGAGATCATATTTAATAAAATAACTGCGCTTTAAAAATCTATCGATATATAAAAAAAGATAAACCGCCCCTGCTCGATATCTATTTTCATAGTTGCCCCGTGATACAGGGCATAGTCTATATAGCCCGGAATCGCGCTATTGACGTGACACTCACTCGCATGCTGGGGCGATTCAAAATCCCGGTCACGGTCATACCAGGCGATCAACATTTTATCTTCGTAGTATTTATCGGCTTCGGCATCCGCCAGTGTCATTGCGGCAATATAATCATCCAGTGGGCTTTGTGGTGCTAACTCAATAATATTGACCCCGCTGTAATCGGGCTCTGTTGGCATATTGCAGTGTGATTCAGATGTCATAACAGGTATTCCTGACTGGTTTTCGATTAACGTATTAAAAGGTTTTGCTTACCATGCAATACCTGCCGCCGATAAGCAACTGGCAACCTGCTGTCACGTTTGCTATTGTGTTATTGGGGCTCAAGGTTTCCAGTTACTTATCGGCTTTCTGGTAATGCTGTTTATTAATTAAATCAGGTACTCATTATGCATGCAATTCAAACGGATACGGCGAATGATTTTACCGATAGTGAAATAAAGCAGGCATCGAATAATGCACTTGCATCTTTTTTAAACCTGTCTTTTTTACCCGGGCTGGCTTTTATATACCTTTTACTGAAATTTCGAAAATCAGAGCCAAACTCTATCGAGCACTACCATGCCTTACTCGGAATTAAAATAAATATTGCTGCGGCAATTTCACTGTTTCTGGTGAGTGGCTTAATGGTGCTATTGGGGGGATTTGACTCACCCTGGACCTGGGTTTATGTCATTACTTATTTTACCTTTGTACATACGGCTTTTATTATGCTGGCGGTCTGGGCGATTGTGCGAGCATGGTCGGGGCAGAAAATTAGATAAAAAATTATTTGGGCAAACGCTCACCGCAGCCCCGCACTGACAGGGAATATTAATAAGACAAACATTATGGAATACACCATTTCAACCGATAAATCTAAACTGAATATTGATGCGATTCATGATTATTTATGCAATCAATCCTACTGGGCAAAAGGCCGCAGCCTGGAAGCCGTTAAAAAATCCATTGAACACTCTATTTGCTTTGGGGTATATGACGACAAGGGCAACACCTTAGGCTTTGCCAGAGTAATAACCGATACAGTGGTATACGCGTACCTGATGGATCTTTTTATTTTTGACGAGTCGCAGGGTAAAGGCCTAGGTACCCGACTGGTAAAACACATACTTGAGCAGGAAGACTTACAGGTAAGGCTCTGGTTTTTAGCCACGGGTAACGCTCATGGTTTGTATGAGAAATTTGGTTTTGAGACAGTTGATGACCCACAGAGATTGATGTTTAAAAGAGATGACGGTTGTTGTTAATTTATATCTAATGATAAATATTTATAGCTCTCTTTATTCTACCTACTATTACATGAAAAAAACTGTCCCCGTTAGTTTTTAATCCCAAAGGATAAATATATTTAAGCAAATTTCCACCAACATAAGCATAAGCACCACCTGCCAATCCTATCGGATCACTCGTAATATACCGACCCGTCTCAGGATCATAATACCTAAAGTAGTTATAAACTACTCGATCCAACGAGCATCCTACCTTGAATTAGCCACAACCCTAGCACCATCAAGCCCTAAAGAAAATTCATCTCAATCCAGAACAATATACCGAAAAAATTCCAGATGCACTTTTTAGCATAAAAAATTGATGTTAATTAAAACTCAATATAATCTGCATATTCCTCCATTGAACCAATATTCAAATAAATTGGATCAAGTTTTTCCACTGCTATACTGGGTAGCCATACAGCTCTTATCTCTTTCTGATATGAGCACCTGAAATGCTTGCTAAAAAACACATCTATATCTTTTTCATTGGGTGGATTTAGTGGATCTATATATTTCACTTGCTCTGCCCCAAAACCCCAATTACCAACAACTTGCATAAAAGCTTTTTCAAGCTTTCTTAGAAAACCATACATGTCGTGAATAATAATACATGCATTAGATTCAAAATCATCAAACAGCCTAAGACTATAACTATCAGCCATGCAGTACACATAATAATTGGTCGATACATTAAATGTTGATTCCACATTACTTACTGGCTTAATTTTTATGTTTTCTCCAGTATTTTTATCAACATGTGTTATCGTAACTTTTTCTGGATGATGAAAAATGGACATAATTCTTTCATCATCCTTTATCGCCGCATTCAAAGATGAATCATTATAGAAAGTAGCTGGGGCGATTCTTATCATACCGCTTTCATACATTTTCTTGAGATGATTTTTTTGCCATATTTGAATAAATGATTTCCATCTGTATACTCATTATTACCAAGCGCGTTAAATGCTCTGGGTATTTCTGGAAATGTTGGTTTTGGTATTGTTTCTGGGGAAATATCAACTCCATGAGGCATCCCTATTCCTCTAATATTTATTTCTTCTAATAGGTGAGTAAATAATTTCATCCAGTATATTCCTTCAGTCGATATTGGATGTAATCCGATTTTTCCATCATCGGTCAATAAAGTCATATTTTTAAATATATCATCAAATCGTATTTTTAACTCATCCTCAGTTATATACTCCATATAGCGATTTTTTCTGTATTCAAACCGCCAAGTTTCATGATTATCAATGCTTATTTATCCCTTTCTTTTCGTGGCATATAAAGACTATGGTTTAGATTTGTTTTACTACATGCATAGGTACAAACAATCTCATAGGATCATCTGTAAATGACGTAAACATTTCAAAGCGTTGGTAATATGTAAGCGCGTCTTCATCCAGCACATCCAAAATTAAACAATGTGCAGGCAAACCTGCCTCAGTTAATTCAGCAGCTTTTCTCAAGGCCGTAATCAATGTTTTATCACCTAATCCCTGTTTTTTATATTCGCCATCCACTGCAAGTCTTGCAAGTAAAACGACAGGTACAGGGTATCCTGGTAGCTTTTTATCTGTAGGTATTTCGTCTCGGGTAACTGTGGATGTCGCTAATGTAAAATAGGCCGCAATATTTGCCTTATCATCTGGTTTTTCATCATCAATAAACGGTAAAACCCATGTATTATTGAGACCTAACTCCATATTTTTCAAGGCAAAGCGAGCCAGATACTGGTTCATATCTGGCTTGCCGCAATCGAATGATTTTAGATTATGTTTTGTTTTATCAGCTAGAACAAACTCTTGCGATAACGCCAATTAAAATCCCTCTGAATCCAGACGCTTAGCTGCATCCAAAATACGGTCGCTAGGTTTTTGCTCTATTTCATTACAAACTGCCATAAAGTGATCAAATTGAGCATTTGTAAGCTTTATAGAGGTCTCATTCTCCAAGATTTTAGGTGCATCTTCTCTTATTAAAGAGCTTATATACTCTGTCACTGAGGCACCACGGGCGGCAGAAGCCCTTTCTGCTAGCTGCTTTACACTATGGTCGACCCGCATATCAATGCGTTCGCGCCTAATTGCTTGTTGTGCCATGATATTCACCTCAAAATAAACGTACGGCAAATTACCGTACATATAAGTATATGTATTACAGCAGATTTAGACAATTGTTTTTTCCACTTACGCTTATAAATTTTACTTATCAAGACAGAGAGCAAAGAGGGTCAAGTCTTGGAGAGTAAAGAGGGTCAAGTCTTGTGTTTTGACTTAAAGCTATAAAAACTTAAGAATAAGCCAAAAGCAAGTATTGACCCCGTTCTTTCTCGACCAAATCAAGCCACTGATTATGCTGAATAATTATAATAAAAAAACTAAATCTAGCACTTAAAGTATCTGTTTTGTATGTAAATGAAAGCTTTAATATTAGCGGCCTGTTCTTAGACTATCGTTTTTGTATAAAAAAGGTGCGTCTAAGTTCTATCACTGTGAATATATCAATATTAAACTATATTTTTCAATGAGTTGCTGTGGTCCACCCCATCTCTTTTAATTCATAATTTTCGTTTGCCTTTTAGCTGTAAATAATGCAACTATATAACGGCCTTAATGCTAATTATCAACAGCTTATACAATGTGGTATTTAATATTATGGCCATATTAAAAGTCTGCCTGCTTAAGGCGAAGTTGCTAGACACACACATATACAAAGCGTATTGATTAAAAATGATTGAACGACGTTCACAACTCAAAAGTAAATAAGCATGTGCGAATATGTTTGTGCCGTACACCTGAAAGACCAATATTAGATTAACACGGCTATTGCTCTGATATATGACTGTGTTAACCGACTTATTTAACGCTATTATTTATTATCAGAATGCATATTAATTCTATATGCTTTGATGAAAAATTTAATATCTAAAATGGATATTCTTATTTATATCATTATCGGGATAGCGGCTATTATAGTCGCCGGAGCCTGGGACAAATCAGCAACCCATTTTTTTGGAAATCACCCCGACACAAGCACCGATTTTTCACATCAGAAAAAGATGATATCAAATCATAGTATTACACTAGAACCCGGATCAAATATAAAAAACAGTTAACTTATTTCGTGCGCAATGCACGTATGTGGTATCTATATGGATTATTAATACTATGAAATTATCAGAAGTGATAAAGCAGTGCGTTAAATCCCGTTCACCCAGGCCTTTTATCTCATGGTTTATTGAGCACTTTTTAGCACATGCTATTGTTTTCCCTATCTTTGCATTAATTGGTATTACATTTGGTTACATAGTAAAAACTTACGAAAACATTTTACCTGAATCTGTATTGCACCTTTTGAAATTTCTTTTATACGCTGAAGCTCACCCATTTAGAATAATATTAGGTGCACTTTTAGCGGGTATTACCATTGCATTTCTAATCAGAACACTTTCTACCCTGCCCAATTTAAGAAAGCTTATATCCAATGTTGGCATATTTGCTTTCTGGAGCAATATTGATAAAGAGGAAGCCGAAAAAGACTCGCCACTCTATGAATGCGTTGAAAGCTTCCGGGGTGAAGTACGTATTTTATTATTTAATCCAGAGTCAGCCTTGATTGAGGAAGCCGCTAAGAATATAGGCATGACTACTGCTGTCTATAAAGATGAAGTGAATAGCTCTATTGAATACTGCAAAAAATTGAACACCCGAAATGGCGGGAAGATTTTTCTAAAACTCTATGATGAAATGCCTTTATGGAAAATCGTCATCGTGGATAATTTTTTAAGGGTTCAAAACTACAAGCACAGGCTTAATAATAATAGCCATCTACTTGATATAGAACAATCGCCCGCCTATGGTTTTTATGCCGATAATAACGGTGTTTCTATATATTATCCTTTTTTTGAAACCTTTCTTGATGTTTGGAACAAATCGACCTTAGTTGAGTTTTAAACTTGATGTGTGATAACAACCAACTGATTATTCCCGTAAAAATAAATTATATTTTCATACCAAGTAAGCCGACTATAAATAATACGGAGTATTAATTTTTCATCCAGCTAAAAATTTTAATAACGCCATGAAACATTGATAGCGCCATATTGCGTTTTTTCTTTCTGTAATTTAAATTCATCTGTACGGATCATATTACTAAATGCGATACGTATCGTATCAAACATATAAACGAAACCATACTGCATGTCTCCGACCAGTATTTCTTTTTCCACAGAATGGCTATCGGTAAACGTATTACCATCAAGAAAAATATTTCTTAAAACCAGGCGCCCTTCAAAACCCAGATAAATATACCAGCTGGATTTTTTTCTTCCGTCAAAATAAATCACACCGGGAAACCCGGGGCGAATATTCGGCGGGCTCAAATCACGCTTTAAATCACTGCCTAAGCGAAGCATAAATCCACTGGCTGCATAAGTATAAACATTACCCACTGCACCGGAAACCTGAGGGTTAACCCCAAAGGAAAGGCTATCTGTGATTGAATGCGAAAAACGCCAGAATCTTGAATAACTCAGGCCCACAGCCAGCTCGTTGTTCAGCTGATTATCCCAGCCGTTCGGATCATTACTGCCGGTGAGTTTATGAACATATTTTTGTGACTGTTCACTAAGTGAGGCTGGCCCTACGATACCAAGTGTAATTTCAAACTGATTACCCACATCATAATTTTTTGCATGTTTAAATCGTGAAAGAACAGAAATGCCAAAGTAGAGATAACCGGCATAAGGGCGGTCATTTTTTTGTAGTTCAGAAGCAGCAATATCTTCCGGGGTAAATATTTTTTGACCCAAACTGTATTGCAACATATTCAGGTCACTTCCCTGTTGATAGAAAGGTGTCCAGCTTGAAACGTCTGCAAGCCACTCTGGCGGTTTTGTTTTTTTCAGACTCGTTAGCTGCAAGCCACTGGTGTAATAGCGATCGGCACTGTTTGGGGTGAATAAATCATTTTCGTATTGCACGCTAAAGAATGATTCAGACGAATCATTCTCCGCCTGTGCGCAGCTTATAGTTGATAGTAAAATTAGTAGTAAATATTTAAACACACTAGTCAATTCGATATATGTATGATTTTAGATTGGATGTCTTAATTACTATTCCTTCAATTAACTGTCCATCAACAACTTTATGTAACATAGCAGAAAGTATAGGGCTGGTGACAAATACAAAGCAATCAGGATTATCACTTAAATTCGTTTAATTCCCCAAAACCTAAGCCGCAATATTTCCAACACACAAACAAAAACAGCCGCTTAAATAAGCGGCTGTTTTTGTTAAAGAATATGGTGGCTACACCTAGATTCGAACTAGGGACCCCATCATTATGAGTGATGTGCTCTAACCAACTGAGCTATGTAGCCTTTGTATGAGGGCGCGAATTTTGCTTGTTTTTGGCGGTTTTGTCAAGGGTGTTTGGTTTAAATATCAGTAGATTAGCTGCTTTTGATGAGGCTAACTGGTTGGGCTTAGATATTGATTATAATAAAAGGCTTAAATCTCCCCCAGCCCCTCTTTTTCTAAGAGGGGGGCTAGATATTCTCTTTTTCTAAGAGGAGAGTTAGATAATCTCTTTTTCTAAATGGGGAGCTAGATATTTTCTTTTTCTAATAGCCGAGTATTAGACATTAAAGCGGAAATGCAGCACATCGCCGTCCTGCACGATGTAGTCTTTACCCTCTACTCTCAGCTTACCCGCTTCTTTGGCACCGGCCTCTCCACCATATTCAATAAAGTCGGCATACGCCATTGTCTCAGCGCGTATAAAGCCTTTTTCAAAGTCTGTGTGGATAACGGCAGCAGCCTGTGGTGCGGTAGCGCCTACTGCAACCGTCCAGGCTCTAACTTCTTTAACGCCAGCAGTGAAGTAAGTTTGCAGGCCTAATAATGTATAGCCTGCTCTGATTACGCGATTCAAACCCGGCTCTTGCAGACCCATTTCATCCAGAAAATCTTTCTTCTCTTCGGCGTCTAGCTCGATTAATTCTTCTTCAATAGAGGCACATACTGCAACGACCACTGCACCCTCTTCTTCCGCATGTTTTTTTATCAGGTCTAAAAACGGGTTATTTTCAAAACCGTCTTCACTGACGTTGGCGATGTACATGGTGGGCTTGATAGACAGCAATTGCAGGTCATTTACCTGTAGGGCATCGTCTTCGTTTAAGTTTAAGGTGCGAACCATTTTGCCTTCGTCCAGGTGCTCTCTGACTCTTTCCAGTACAGCCACTTTTGCTTTGGCATCTTTATCACCCGATTTGGCAACTTTTGCGTGCTTATATAGGGATTTTTCTACTGATTCTAAATCAGCCAGTGCCAGCTCGGTGTTGATGACTTCAATGTCGTCTAGCGGGCTGATCTTGCCAGCTACGTGTACGATGTCGTCGTCTTCAAAGCAGCGCACTACCTGTGCGATTGCATCGGTTTCGCGGATATTGGCTAAAAACTTATTGCCTAAACCTTCACCTTTTGATGCACCGGCTACGAGGCCTGCGATGTCTACAAACTCCATGGTGGTAGCTAGCACTTTTTCGGGTTTTACGATTTCAGCTAATGCGTCTAAGCGTGCATCCGGCATTGGCACCATGCCTACATTGGGCTCGATGGTGCAAAACGGATAGTTTTCTGCCTGTATGCCTGCTTGTGTGAGTGCATTAAATAAGGTTGATTTACCGACGTTTGGTAAGCCGACTATGCCGCATTTGAAACCCATGGTTTTCTCCGATTGTTCTTGTTTGGGTTGGTTCAGCAACGATGTACTGTTACGCCCTCACCCTAGCCCTCTCCCGAAGGGAGAGGGGATACTTTATTACTTACTGTGCAGCTGATGCACGGCTTTTTCCCAGCTGCCTTCGGCTAACAGGGGTAGCACTTTCAGCGCATCATCTATTGAATTATCTATGCTAATTTGCTCATCTTGCGATGCTCGGTGCAGCACATAATCTGACACCTGATCCCGGTGACCCGGGTGACCGATTGCAATACGCAAACGATGAAATTCTTTGCCCATTTGTGCAATGGTATCGCGCAGGCCATTATGCCCACCATGCCCGCCAGCACTTTTTAATTTGGCCACACCCGGCTCTAAATCCAGCTCATCGTGGGCAACTAAAATATTTTCTACGGGAATTTTATAAAATGAAGCCAGCTGTTTTATCGCCAGACCACTGCGATTCATAAATGTTGTGGGTTTTAGCAGCCAGATGTCCCGACCGTCTAAATTAACTTTACAAACTTCGCCTGAAAACTTAGTTTCAGAACGAAATTGCGCGCCTTGTTGGCGCGCAATTTCATCTACAAACCAGAAACCCGCATTATGTCGTGTTTGCTCATATTTTGAACCCGGATTGCCGAGACCGACAATGAGTTCAATATTGACACTTTTAGCTGACATTAATGCAGGCTAAGCCGATAACTACTCTTCAGTAGCGCCGTCTTCTTCTGCAGCAGGAGCAGCAGCCGCCGCGTCATCTTCTTCTTCAGTCACAACTTTCGCAGCATGAATTGAAACAACAGCTTCATCGTGATTGTCATCACCATGGCTAAGTGCAGCCAGCTCAACACCTTTAGGCATCTCAATATCAGACAGGTGCAAAGATCCGCCGAGCTCAAGAGCAGAAATATCAACTCCGATGAACTCAGGAATATCTTTAGGCAGACAAATGATTTCAACGTCGTTGATTATGTGTCCAACCAGGCCACCTTCTTTAACGCCCGGTGCAACATCTGCGCCAGTGAAGTGAAGTTGTACGGTGATGTGCATTACTTTCTTCGCATCAACACGCTGGAAATCAACGTGCATAACATCAATTTTATATGGATGATGCTGGATATCACGAACGATAACTTTTTCAGCTTTCTTCTTGCCATCGATAACTAAATCAACAAGCGATGCATAGAATGCTTCGTTCTCAACATTCGGACGCATTTCGCGCAAGTCGATAGTTAAACTAACAGGGTCACCCGCACCGTAAACGATTGCAGGAATTTTTTCCGCAAGACGTAGGCGGCGGCTCGCACCCTTCCCTAAGTCTGTACGTGTTTCAGCATTAATTGTAATAGCCATTATGTAGCTCCAAGGTACTTGCCAGGGTAACGCGACCATTTGCCCCGGCGAAAAAAGAGCGCAAATTATACATGATGTAGAGAGATTACGGAATAGGAGGAATTAAATAAGCCACTTAGATGAGCAAAAATTTTGCCTCCCCTTAGCAAAAGGGGAGTTGAGGGGGAATTTAATCCATATACATGGAGCTAACCGATTCATTTTGATCGATTCGACGAATAGTTTCAGCCAGCATTGTTGCAATAGACAACTGACGTATCTGTGAACAGGATTTTGCCGCTTCGGTTAGGGGAATAGTATCGGTTACCACTAATTCATCCAGCACCGAAGCTGAAATATTATCAATCGCCGGGCCGGATAAAACAGGGTGGGTACAATATGCGGAAACACTGACTGCACCATGCTCTTTCAGCGCTTTTGCTGCATTACAAAGCGTACCAGCGGTGTCTACAAGATCATCAACCAAAACGCAGTTTTTACCTTCTACATCGCCGATTATATTCATCACCTTGGCCACATTAGCTTTTGGCCGGCGTTTATCAATAATGGCTAAGTCCGCATCACCCAGGCGTTTGGCCAGAGCGCGGGCACGCACTACGCCGCCCACATCAGGTGAAACCACTAATAAATTGTCATGACGCTGGCGCCACACATCGCCCAGCAAAATTGGTGATGCGTATACATTATCAACCGGAATATTGAAAAAGCCCTGAATTTGATCGGCGTGCAAATCCACCGTCAAAATTCGATCAAGACCAACGCTCTCCAGCATATTGGCGACAACCTTTGCGGTAATCGGCACACGCGCTGAACGGGGTCGGCGATCCTGTCTGGAGTAACCCAAATACGGCACTACCGCAGTAATACGCTCCGCCGATGAACGACGCAAGGCATCGATCATCACCAATAACTCCATTAAATGGTCATTAGTGGGCTGACAGGTAGGCTGAACAATAAAGACTTCACGTCCACGCACAGTTTCTTCAATTTCAACGCTGATTTCACCATCGCTGAAAGTCTGAACCGTGGCTTTACCAAGGGATATATGGAGGTGTGAGGCTATACGGCGGGCAAGTTCCGGATTGGCATTTCCGGAAAAAATCATCAACTCGGAGTTGTTATCGTTCACAATGTGTTTCGCTACTGGTTAGAAACAATGGGGGGCTGGCTTATGACCAACCTTATCAAATCCGGATTGTGCTGGATAGGGTGAATTCTATCTCTGCAACATTCTTATTGAAATGTCTGCTTTGTTACTTCGTAGATGCATTACGAAGTTATTTGAATATGGCTGGGCCGGGAGGATTACTCCGGGCTCCTGCCCTCCGCCCTTTCAGGGTCAGTGGCAAAAAACGCCACTGCTCAAATTTGCTCCCGGCAAATTTGTCGAACCTCTTTCGGTTCAAACCCTCCCGGTGGAGGCTACAAATCAACTATATTAATCACTCTACAACGTAGCTGACTTACAGTACTTTATATGGCTGGGCCGGGAGGATTACTCCGGGCTCCTGCCCTCCGCCCTTTCAGGGTCAGTGGCAAAAAACGCCACTGCTCAAATTTGCTCCCGGCAAATTTGTCGAACCTCTTTCGGTTCAAACCCTCCCGGTGGAGGCTACAAATCAACTATATTAATCACTCTACAACGTAGCTGACTTACAGTACTTTATATGGCTGGGCCGGGAGGATTACTCCGGGCTCCTGCCCTCCG
>CAZHEA010000084.1:0-12465 GCA_964531165.1 uncultured Thiotrichaceae bacterium | reverse complement strand
ATTATTACGCCGGAAATGGAATATGTGGCCATTCGTGAAAATCAAAAGCTAACCGAGCTGCGAAAAGACCCGGCTTATAAGAAGTTTCTCAAGCAGCATCCGGGTGAAAGTTTTGGTGCGAATCTGCCAGATGAAATGACGGCGGAATTTGTACGCAGTGAAATTGCCGCGGGGCGTGCAATTATTCCTGCCAACATTAATCACCCGGAAGTGGAGCCGATGATTATCGGACGTAATTTCCGGGTGAAAGTGAATACCAATATCGGTAACTCTGCAGTGACGTCATCTATTGAAGAAGAAGTTGAGAAGATGGCATGGTCGGCACGTTGGGGCGGTGATACGTTAATGGATTTGTCTACGGGCAAAAATATTCATGAAACCCGTGAGTGGATTCTGCGAAATGCACCTATGCCCATCGGTACTGTGCCGATTTATCAGGCGCTGGAGAAAGTTAACGGTAAGTCCGAGGACCTAACCTGGGAAATTTTCCGCGATACACTAATAGAACAGGCCGAGCAGGGGGTGGATTACTTCACTATTCATGCCGGTGTGCGGTTGCAATATGTGCCTATGACCGCTGAGCGAGTGACTGGCATTGTCTCCCGCGGCGGTTCGATTATGGCGAAATGGTGTCTGGCGCATCATCAGGAAAACTTCCTGTATACGCATTTTGAAGATATCTGTGAAATCATGAAAGCCTACGATGTGAGTTTTTCACTGGGCGATGGTTTACGACCAGGTTCACTGGCAGATGCTAATGATGCGGCGCAGTTCGGCGAGCTGGAAACCCTCGGCGAGCTAACTAAAGTTGCCTGGGAACACGATGTACAGGTCATGATAGAGGGCCCGGGTCATGTGCCTTTGCAGATGATTAAAGAGAATATGGACAAGGAACTGCAGGATTGTTTTGAAGCGCCTTTCTATACTCTGGGCCCACTCACCACGGATATTGCACCGGGTTACGATCACATTACGTCGGCGCTGGGTGCGGCTAATATCGGCTGGTACGGTTGCGCCATGCTGTGTTATGTGACACCGAAAGAGCATTTAGGTCTGCCTAATAAAGCCGATGTACGCGAAGGTATTATCACCTACAAAATCGCCGCGCATGCTGCAGATTTGGCCAAGGGTAACCCCGGTGCGCAAATTCGTGACAATGCCATGAGTAAAGCGCGCTTTGAATTCCGCTGGGAAGATCAGTTTAATCTGGGCCTCGATCCGGAAAGGGCCCGTGAATATCACGATGAAACCCTGCCCAAAGAGTCGGCTAAAGTGGCGCATTTTTGCTCTATGTGTGGCCCGCATTTCTGTTCGATGAAGATATCTCAGGATGTGCGTGACTATGCCAAAAAGCAGGGCATAACCGCAGATGTTGCTTTAGAGCAGGGCATGCAGGAAAAGTCCATTGAGTTTGTGGGTATGGGGGCAGAGATCTATAACAAAACTTAGCCGGTTGTTGAAATTCTACATTCTTAATGAAACAACCTGGACTGAGTCAAATGCATTTTGTCCGCTAATTAACGCAAATACACGCTGATTTTTGTTTGTGCGCCTGCGGCGCACTACACCTTAATTAATGCTTTTGCTTTTATTGGCGTGCCTTCGCGTTAATTAGCGGACAAAATGCTTTCAGTCTTTTTTCAGCAAATTTTCTAAAATCTGCTAAATATATAGTTGGGCAAGCAATAATAATAATCCCGACTTATGGCTGATAAAAACTTAAATTCCTTACTTCAACAACAAATTCACGAGCATCTACCTTCTGTAGATGTATCATCATCGCCCCTGCAGGCGTTTCTGTCGGCGGTAAATACGTCATACCAAAAATTTGACGTGGATCTGAGCGAGCTTGAGCAATCATTAACCCAGAGTGCAAAAGAGTTACTGCAGGCTAACGATGAAATGAATGCGGTTTTTAAGGCTATCCCTGACCAGCTGTTTCATTTTGATGCGAATGCCAGAATTATTAGTTATAAGCTAGGGCCCAATAATCATCACTACCTTAAAAGCGACCAGCTGATTAATAAAAATATAAGTGATGTTTTTGATATTGAAGTGGTTGAGTTATTTAAACAATCCATAAGTCAGGTTTTAACCCAACTTGCCAGTACATCTTTTGAAATCACTATTTATTTTGAAGGTAAAATTTATTATTACGAAGTGCGTATGCTGCAAGTTGCATCGAAGGCAGTGATTGCACTTATTCGTGATATTACCAAATACAAACAGGAAGATGAAAAACGTAGTTTTATTGAGCTGCATGATGAATTGACAGAGTTGCCCAATAGTCGCCTGTTTAAAGATCGTTTAGAACATGCGATTTCTCTGGCTGAACGAAATGAAAAAATACTGGCGGTTATGTTTTTAGACCTTAACCGGTTTAAGTTGATTAATAGTTCGCTGGGACATAAAGCCGGTGATGAACTATTAAAAATTACATCGCAGCGGTTAGTTGAAACCTTGCGAAAAACAGATTCAGTAGCGGTTAATGTGAGTGGTATCAGTTCGTCTGTTGCGCGTTTAGGCGGTGATGAGTTTACAATATTACTGGATGATATCGAAAATATAACGGCAGTTGTGCGTATTGTTGAGCGTATTATTGAAAACATAAGTCAACCGATGACGATCGATTCTAAAGTAGTTTATATTTCATCGAGTATTGGTATTGCCATGTATCCGGATGATGGTGCACAGGCAGAAGACATATTAAAGCATGCTGACTCTGCAATGAATTATGCAAAGGAGCAGGGCAGTAATAAATTTAAGTTTTATGCTGATTCAATGAACAAGTCGTCAGATGAATTATTATTACTTGAAAGTGATTTGCGTAAAGCGCTAGAGAAAGATGAGTTTTATTTGCACTATCAGCCGCAGTATCATGCCACGAGCGAAAAGATGGTGGGCATGGAAGCGCTCATTCGCTGGCAGCATCCTGAAAAAGGCTTGATATCACCCGGAATTTTTATACCGATAGCAGAAGAAACCGGGATGATCGAGAAAATCGGTGAATGGGTTTTACGTGAAGCGTGTGAGCAAGGTGTGCGCTGGTTGAATGCCGGCTATGAAATAAACAAAATTGCGGTAAACGTCTCTGCACAACAATTAAGAGAGGATAGTTTACCGGAGGCGATTGCTTTAATTCTGGAAGAAACCGGCATGCCGGTAGAAAACTTATGTGTTGAGTTAACCGAAACGGCGATGATTGTTGACCCGGATGAGGCCCTGCTGGTTTTGAAAAAAATTAAAAAACTCGGCGTGAGTCTGTCACTGGATGATTTTGGTACGGGTTATTCCTCGTTGAGTTATTTAAAGCGTTTTCCAATAGATACATTAAAAATTGATCAGGCTTTTATTCGAGATGTAAAAGTCGATCAGGAAAATGCCGCTCTGGTTAAAGCTATTATTGCGATGGCGCATGGGCTGGATATGGATGTTGTAGCTGAAGGTGTTGAAGATGCAGAACAATTAGGTTTTTTAAATATTAATGATTGCGATACAATTCAGGGTTTCTGGTTTAGTCGGCCATTGCCGGTGGATGAGCTGGAAAAAATTCTCAGTAAAAAAGTAAGTACTCATAAATCAGTTTAAAAAATATCATCAAATAATATGTAGGCACGAATTCATTCGCGCAGCTTCATGTGATGATGGTAATTGTGCGAATAAATTCGCATCTACAACAGTAAAAAATTGTTTGAGTGTTTTTAAAAAAATAATTTTTTATGTTAAAACCAGAACCGGTTTTTTTCCAGCATAGATGCGTGTTGTCGCAATGGCCGCATATTCGATTTTCAAGTTACTGTAAACATCATCCAGTGACATTCCTAAAATTTTACTGCTAATGGCCCGAATAACCCCGGCATGCGCAACCACTAAAATATGTTTTCCGGCATATTGTTGAGCGAGGCTTTCATAAACCGGCCATACACGTTCAGTAAAATCGTTTAAAGGCTCGGCGCCTGCCGGGCGGTTATTTAACGGGTCTAGTAAAAACTGCTCCAACGCTTCACTTTCATTTTCCTGAATGTCCTCGCAGGTGCGCCCCTCCCAGCAGCCAAAGCCAATTTCTTTTAAATTATCTTCAATTGTAAATTTAATTTTTAAGTTATCGGCCAGAGCTTCGCTAAAGTGTACACAGCGAGAAAGAGGTGAGCTGACAATGTGTTGCCAGTCGTTTTTTTCGGCAACCGCGTGCCACATTTGCTGCCAGCCTTTCTGGCTTAACGGGTCATCAATGCTGGAGCCGCGATAGCGCCGTCCGCCTTCGGGTTCGCCGTGGCGAATAATATCGATTTGTGTTGTGCTCATGAGGTCCAGCCAATTAAGGTTAAAACGGCAACCAGTGCCAGCCAGACGACCAGCGTGCGTAGCACCAGTGCGCGGGCCGAGCGAATGCAGGCGGTTTCTTCACCGGGAGCACAGTCTTTAAGCGCTCCCTGACCGGCGGTGATTAAGGTGTGGTAGTTGCAGTCATATAAATCATTTTGTTTGTTCTTACTGTAAAATTCCTTTTTGGCGCCTTCGTAATTGCCGGTTAGCGCATAACCCATGGCAACGATATGTGCCGGTGCCCAGGCCAGCGTAGCCTGAAACTGGCGTGCTGCATTGGCGAGGGTTGCATTACGGGTGGAGTGCATGGTGTGAGAGGTTAAGCGATAAAGCAAAGCACCGAATGGGCCTAAAATAATAAACCAGAATATCACCGCAAAAAACCGGTCATTGGATTCGTGCAAAATTGAGCGCATGACCTCAACAACTTGCAGGTCTGGATTCTCCGGTGCATCTTTTTGCATAATGGCACTGGCCAGTGTATTGGCTGCCTCTTCATCACCATCTTTACGGGCGTCGAGATAATGGTTAATCTGACGGTTAAGGTCTTTGGGGCCAAGACAGAAGGCAAAAATCGTCAGGCCGAATAACAGATCAATCAGGCCGAATAACCGGCCGTCGAACCAGACCTGTAATAATATCATCACCAGCATTATCGGCAGTAATAAAATCAGAATAGACGATAGATGCTGGGAGTTAATGCCGGGCAGAGTTTTCAGCATCCAGGCTGAGTAATTGTCAAACCAGTCAAAGTTACGTAAGTTTTCCAGAATATCGCTGAAGCGGTCAATAATAATACCGAATAGAATGCAGATGAGTGCCATATTTGCGTTAAACCTTAGTCATTAGTTGGTTAATCATTTTATCGAGCTGGTGCCAGTGAAATGCCGGGCCGGGGTCAGTTTTACGCCCCGGTGCAATATCGCTGTGGCCGGTTATAGCATCTTTAGCGATGCCGGGGTAGTGTTGCCTGAGTTGAATAATCAGTTTTGCGAGACTTTCATATTGTATGCTTTCAAAAGCAATGTCATCAGTACCCTCCAACTCAATACCAATACTGAAATCATTGCAGCACGCTTCGCCGCAATAACTGGATGCCCCCGCATGCCACGCACGCTTATCTAAAGGTACATATTGAATAATTTCCCCGTCGCGGCGGATCAATAGATGCGATGACACCTTCAGTTCAGCAATATCTGCAAAATAGGCATGTTCATTGGGATTCAGCTGATTGGTAAACAGCTGTGAAATATATGGTCCGCCAAATTCTCCCGGCGGCAGGCTGATATTGTGCACCACAATCAGGCTGATTTGCCGTCCCGCTGGACGCGCGTCACAATTTGCAGACGGAATTTGAGTCACGTCTTCAAAAACACCTGATTTATTGTTAAATTTCATAGGCTTAAAGTGTATCAGCATGTACCGTAATTGACTATAAAAGAAAATAGTTATGATCGGCTATATCTCTTTTTTGTGGAGTCTATACACTATGTGTCCCGGTTGTCAGTGATGGCCGCTTTTATATAATCAACCCGTTAAGTCAAGCAGATTCCGTGAACGCAAATTTTAATTCAGATAATAATCCGCTAGCCGGTTTAAACACTCAGCAACGCGCTGCGGTTGAATATATCTCCGGCCCGATGCTGGTGCTGGCGGGTGCCGGTAGTGGTAAAACCCGCGTGATTACCCAGAAAATTGCTTATTTAATTCGCGACTGCGGTATTAAACCGATTCACATTGCCTCGGTTACCTTTACCAATAAAGCTGCTCGGGAAATGAAAGCACGGGTAAAAAGTTTGCTGGGCAAGGGTGAAACCCGCGGCTTAATTGTCTCGACCTTTCATAATCTGGGGCTGCGTATTCTCGGAATTGAACATAAGCATCTAGGTTATAAAACCGGCTTCAGCGTGTTTGATTCCACCGATACTCTGGTGCTGATTAAAGGTCTGTATGCATCAGAGTCGTTAAGCAATGTCGATGATGCGGAAGATGCGCGCTGGGCCATCTCGCGCTGGAAAAATGATTTCGTATCACCGGAGCAGGCCATCGCCAATGCGGAAAATGATCTGGAAATTAAACATGCCATGTTGTATTCGCGTTACCAGCGACAGTTAAAAGCCTATAATGCATTCGATTTTGATGATTTAATTTTACAACCGGTGGTGCTGTTTCAAAACCATCCCGAGGTGCTGCTCAAGTGGCAGAATCGCATTCATTATTTATTGGTGGATGAGTATCAGGACACCAATGCCAGTCAGTATCAGCTGGTGAAATTATTACTCAGTAATCATGGCCGGCTTACAGCCGTAGGCGATGATGATCAGTCGGTGTATTCATGGCGTGGTGCGCGGCCGGAAAATTTGGCGTTATTAAATGAAGACTATCCAAAATTAAAGTTAATAAAATTAGAGCAAAACTACCGCTCAACTTCGCGTATTCTAAAATGTGCCAATCACTTAATTCAAAACAATCCACATACCTTTGAGAAGCAACTGTGGTCGGATTTAGGGTTGGGAAAAAATATTCGCATTATCGAATGTCCCGGTGCGGACGGTGAAGCCGAAAGAGTTACGGTGGAATTAAATACCCATAAGTTTCAGAACCGTACAAAGTTTGGTGACTACGCAATTTTGTATCGGGGCAATCATCAGTCCCGAATTTTTGAAAAATATTTACGCGAAATGCAAATTCCGTATGTCGTTAGTGGAGGCACATCGTTTTTCGAACGTGCCGAAATCAAAGATATTATGGGTTATTTGCGCTTACTGGCGAATCAGGATGATGACACTGCATTTTTAAGAATCATCAATACTCCGCGCCGTGAAATTGGTGGCAGTACGTTAGAAAAACTGGGCGAGTATGCTAATGCCCGTGATGTTAGTTTATTTGAAGCCTGTTTCGAAATGGGGTTGTCTACTATTTTGAACGAGCGTGCGCTCAATAAACTACAGAACTTCACCAACTGGATTAATTTATTAAGTGACAATGCGGAGCGCGGTGATCCGATTGAAGTGGTGCGCGATATGGTTAAGGATATCGGTTATATGAACTGGCTCGAAGAACAGAGCAGTGATATAAAAATCGCCGAAAAACGCATGGAAAATGTCCATGAATTAACTGACTGGCTTGCAAGATTATATAAAGATGAAAAAGGTAAAAATTTAGGCGAGCTGGTTGCGCACATGAGTTTAATGGATATTTTAGAGCGCAATAAAGAAGAAGCTAAGGAAGACATGGTGAGTTTAATGACGCTGCATGCAGCCAAGGGTCTGGAGTTTCCCTATGTGTTTATGGTGGGAGTAGAAGAGGAGACTCTGCCGCATCGTACCAGTATTATGGAAGAGAATTTAGACGAAGAGCGTCGCCTGGCGTATGTGGGTATTACCCGCGCGCAACAGGAACTGACCATTACCTATGCTAAACATCGCCGGCGTTACGGTGAAGATATAGAGTGTGAGCCCAGTCGCTTTTTAAGCGAGCTGCCGGAAGATGAGATTGAGTGGGAAGGTGGTGGCCGCAAGGTGGATGAAGTGCAGGCGAAGGAGCGCGGGCGCAGTCATCTGGCGGCGTTGAAGGATATGTTGGCTTAGTGGTTGTTGATTTTATTTAAATATTTAAGCGCCAGCTTCATCGTCATTCTCGAATGCCTTTGTCGGAAATTCAGTGGTTTCGCTTGCTTAGCGACCCATTTTCTTTTCAACAGCGAAAAGAAAGTAGGCAAAGAAACGCCGCCCCGTTTCACTTAAGCTTTTATTTAAACAGCAAAATAAAAGTACCTTCTTCACTCCCGATTTTTGTGGCTGCTGCGGAACTCCCGAATTAAACAGCCAATTCGCTCAGACATCCTCGCAGAAAGCCCCACAAAAACCGCTCCCTCATCAGCTTAAGTAATGGGGAGTAAGGTCAAAAGCGCAAAGCAGAGAAGAAAAAGCAGAGAAGCAAAAACAGATAGAATCCGCGAACAGACACAGTACATAATATGGTTCAGTACTACGGTGGTTTTTATTCCCTCTAGAGCTTGCCGAAAATTGTATCCACGCAGGGGCAAATCACAGGGATGCTCATCAGAACGACCCGGTAAAAGAGTAATGAAGCAACAGGTTTAAAATATAACGGGAAGCCTTAAGAACAATTTTCGGGAATTTTCATTTTAGCTTTTTAAATGAAAACAAGCGAAACCACAGAATCATTTACACCCTCTTCTAATTCCCCAAAGGCTAATGGCTTGCGACAACACTAAAAGCTGCTGGATTTCCGACAAAAGTATTCGGGAATGACAGAGCTATTCTCTTTAAACAGAAGGCGAAGATTTAAATAAGTTTGAGTCTCTAAATTTTATACGTCGCCAATTTCTGCCCAAGCGTAACAACCTCACCATGCACAATTGCATCATTCAGCGACACGTTTTCATTCATCAGTAAAACTACCGTTGAACCTAAATTAAAGCGGCCCATTTCCATGCCTTTTTTCAGACGAATATCAATATTTTCATAAGTCGTGTGAATAACTTTATGTTTACTCGGCGGCGTTACCGCGCCAGCCCAAACCGTATCAATGGCCGATACATTGACCGCGCCCACTAAAATCATAATCAACGGACCGTGGTCGGTGTCAAACTTACACACCAGTCTCTCATTACGTGCAAATAAACGGGGCACGGTATTCACCGTGTGCGGTGCCACGCTGAATAAACGTCCGGGCACATACACCATGTCGGTTAGTTTTCCATCAATCGGCATATGTATGCGGTGATAATCCCGCGGCGATAAATAAATAGTTGCGAATGAACTGTTGGTAAATGGCCGGGCTAACTCGTCAATGCCACCGACCAGTTCCAGTAAACTGTAGTCTTGTCCTTTGGCCTGAAATACCCGGCCGTTTTCTATGGCCTGTGCCTGGCTGACTTTTCCATCCACTGGGCACACCAGAGCATTTTCACTGTTATCAATTGTTCTGGCGGTGGGTTTTAATGCGCGGGTAAAAAAAGCATTAAGGGTTTCATAGGCATAGGGATTTTCCTCTATGGCTTCTGACATGTTGACTTCATGCAGGTGCAGATAAATTTTCAGGGTAAAGTTTTTTATCGGTGTAAATTTAATACGGGCAACTTTATAGACAATACCCGAAATTAAGTGATGCGGTAAAAAGTAAAATGGCGTTGATTTTAAATAATCGATAAATGATGCGTTCATATTATAGGTTGTTACTTTATTGGTTGTCAGGTTAGTTGCCGCCGCATTTACCGGCAGCGCATTTCATTGTAGCAGTTGGTGTTTTTTTAACGGTAATATCAAGTGCAACGGTTTCATTATTTGAAAGTACAAAATTGAGTTTAACTTTATCACCGTGGCGGAACCATTTGGCGGGTTTAATTAACATTAAATGATAGCTGCCGGGTTTTAGAATAAGCTTACCACCGGCGGCAATGCTGAGTTTTTTCTGTGGCAGCATTTTGGCAAATCCGTCACTTTCTTTTGACAGGTGCATCTCGATACTTTTAAACGCATTACTATTAATGGAAATAATATCAATATTATGCTGGCTGGTATTATGTATTTCCATATAACCGGCCATCACGCTTGCGCCAGGCGGAGACTCCGGGATTCGGGGTTTTGTGAATGAGAGTGTTGCTGCGGCTGTACCAAAACTCAGCAGCAGGCCGAGTAAAACAGTCAATAACGTTAATGTGGGTTTCATGGTGGGCTGCATTAATATCTATTTCATCTAATTAAAGTTCGTGATTATATTCGTCACAGGTTAATATTCAAAGCTTAACCTGATATCGTCCATTTACTATTTCATTTTACAGGCGTCATTTATGTCTCACAGCGCATTTCCCGAAGAGCTCAAAACCATTAGAGATTTGATCCGCTGGGGGGTTAGCCGTTTTAACCAGGCCGATTTGTATTTTGGCCACGGCATGGCCAGTGCGCTGGATGAGGCGGTTTATTTAAGCCTGTTTGCATTAAGTTTACCCCACGATTTTTCAGAAAACTATTTTGACTGTACTTTAACTGCAGAAGAGAAGCAGGCGGTTTATCGACTGTTAAGTCGACGTATTGAAGAAAAATTACCGGCTAGTTATTTGACGGGTGAAGCCTGGTTTGCCGGCCTGCCATTTGTCGTTAATGAAAGTGTGCTGGTGCCACGTTCGCCGATTGCCGAGTTAATTGAAAAGCGCTTTGCTCCGTGGGTGGAGGCGGAAGCGGTAGAGAATATTCTGGATTTATGCTGTGGAAGCGGTTGTATCGGTATTGCATCGGCCTATGCGTTTGACTGGGCCTATGTGGACATGGTGGATATTTCGCCCGAGGCGATTGAAGTGGCTGAGGAAAATATTCAGCGTCACCAGCTAGATGAGCGGGTGAGTGTGATTGCGTCTGACCTGTTTGAAAATGTGCCGCAGCGTCATTACGATATTATTGTCAGTAATCCGCCGTATGTGGATGCAGAAGATATGGCGGACCTGCCGGATGAATATTTGCACGAACCGGCGTTGGGGCTGGCGGCGGGGGATGATGGTCTGGATCTGGTGATACCGATGTTACAGCAGGCACGGCAGTATTTAACGGACCAGGGTATTTTGGTGGTGGAAGTGGGTAATTCTCAGCATGCTCTGCAGGAGGCTTATCCCCATGTACCGTTTGTATGGCTGGATTTTGAGCGTGGAGGTTCGGGAATATTTCTGATTACAGCTGAGCAGCTGGATGAATTTAAGTTTTGATTGCTATTGTAAATAATGAATATAGCGCCAATAGCCCGGTGATTTATACTGTTTTAAGCTTAAACACCGGTAATTTAAACCAGAAGCTAGTGCCTTTGTCATGATTGTTCATCGCCCCGATCTCACCCTCGTGCAACTCAATTAACTGCTTGCAAATTGACAGCCCTAAACCGGTATGAGGTTCATTGTTAGTGGGTTTGTTGCTCAATATTGAATTCTGGGTAAACAGCTGATCAAAATCACTATCGGTTAATCCCGGGCCAGTGTCGGAAACGATAACCGATAAACTGTCGTCCGCCGCTTTTGTACTGATGGTGATGGTGTCATTGGCTGAACAAAACTTAACCGCATTATCTACCAGGTTGTCGAGTACCTGAGCAATACGTGAACGATCTACTTCAATGGCAGGTGGATGCTCTTCAATTTTAGTCACAATATTAATCTGTTTTTCACTGGCATAAGCGATATGGCGATTAATGGTTTCTGAGATTAGCGGTTCCACCTGTAGAGGAATTTTAGTTAAGCGCATCTGCCCGAATCCACCCGCCTGTGTATTTAATATGCATTCAACAATTGAGTTCATAAAATTGGCTGATTCGACAATGGTACTAAAATTCTGGAATATTTCTTCGTTGTCGATGGGCTGATTACTGACGACTTTTAAGCGTGAGGTGGCAGCGGCATCCTGAATAACCGCCAGTGGTTTGCGCAAGTCGTGGCTGGCTGTGGTGAGAAACTCGTTGTTTAACGCGGATAGTTGCTTGAGACTGAGCTGGGTTTGTAAACGCGCAATTAAAATTGGGAAATTAATTGGCTTGGATGCATAGTCATTTGCACCTAATTCCAGTGCTCGCACAACCCGTTCATCTTCATCAATGGCGGTTACCATAATAATAGGCAGTTCAACCATTGAGTATTGCTGGCGCAGGGTGTGCAACACCTGTAAGCCCATGACTTCGGGCAGCATAATGTCAAGTAGAATAACGTCGGGTTTTTTTTCGGCTACCATGTCCAGCGCCTGCTGACCATTTACCGCAAAGCGAATATTATAATTATATGACTGCAGGCGCAGGGCCATGATTTCACGGTTAAATTCCTCGTCTTCGACGATCAATATGTCTGGCGTAGAAAAGTACATTTAGCTATTCATTTATTTTATATGTTTGAATCTACTATATCGGTTTTTGCCACCTGCTTGCAAGCCGATATGTTAATATTCGAACATTAAATTTTTAGACATGCATTTTTTTGAGGAAATACAGTGTCAGGTAATACTTTCGGAAAATTATTTACAGTCACAACCAGTGGCGAATCTCACGGCCCGGCTTTAATGGCGATAGTCGACGGCTGCCCGCCGGGCATATAAAATTTTAAATTCATTTATTTCGCAAACGTTTTTAATCCAGATAATACTC
>CAZHEA010000083.1:0-12718 GCA_964531165.1 uncultured Thiotrichaceae bacterium | reverse complement strand
GATCAAATTTCGTTTTTTTCCAGCGCTTCTCATTGTGGCAGGTCTGGCACTTTTTACCCTGCTTACCTTTGTGGATATCATCGTTTTTATGGCAGCTAATGCAGCTTTTAGTGGCTTCAGAGTATTTTTTGTTTTTCTTATGACAGGCAGTACAACTTGTGGTTTTATGGCTGCCTTTTAATTTGAAATCAGTTTGTTGGTGGTTAAAAGTAGAATGATTGAGTAGTACAATGTTTTCTTTTCGGCCTTTATGCTCTGCATGGCAGTGCTTGCAGTTATTTTGTATTTTCTTGTTTAGCCTTCCGTGAAATCCGCGATTTTTTTTCAGATCCTGTTTTATGTCTTTATGTGAATGGCATTGTACGCATAATACTGCCTGTGATATTTTGTCAGAGGTGTCGTGGCATTGATCGCACTTTTCTTCATATTTGGCATGCGCATCAGATATCGGTCCCGGCATCAGCAGGGTTTCCAGTGAGTCAGCGGTTGCAAGATTGGTGTTGATAGCGACAAGCATGACGAAAATTAGCTGAAGACAGGTTTTACGCACGATTTTTTTTCATTTCTATTTTGTATTTAGTATAAATGTACTGCAAAAATATGAACGACAGCGGTAATTATCATCATGATAAACAGTGGCAAATGCAATATGTGCCACAGTGAAAATAATTTTTCATAAAGCTTAAACGCGGCCATTTTACGTAATGCCAGAGTGTATTGGTTTATAGAATTAATTACACTTTTTCGTTTACATTTGTTTTTGTTTGCCGATGTACTCTTGAAAGATTGCATTACCTTTGATTTGAGTTTTTTTGCGTTGATACCCAGATAAATTACATTTAGCAAGTCGGCCATTATGCCGCTGTATGGCTTAAGGGCTTTGTCTTCCATTTTCTGTATTTGTTGATTAAGGTCTTCATTTTCTTCAATAATACTGAGGAGGATGCAGTGATTTTTGTCGGCGTTGGTTTTGAGCTCTTTTAAATTTATACGTGTGCCGTAAAGGCCGTGGTGAATATGGGTATATATATATCGGCCGACTAAGCCACTAAGCGCAACCAGTAACATGCTGAAAAGAGCGACCGAGCTATTAGTTGAACCGAGTTGAAAGTTTGAATGATATAAAATCATGGTCGGGCCGATAATACCGAATAGCATGTGTATACCGAACCAGTAACGAATCGGAATCCAGCGGGTAAATAGTGCGACTCGCTTACTTATCGGGTAGAGTAGTAAAATCAGCATTAAACTACCGCCGATAATACCCAGTGCATAACCGGTACCGGTTTCTGCACTGAGGTAGTTGCTGTCTCTATTGCTCCAGCCATAAAGAATAATCAGGCATAAGCTGATAATAAACAGGTTGGTATATACAAGTTTGAGTAGTTTGATTAACGATTGTTTTGGGCTGTTGATAGCATCTGTTTGCGCACTACACGACTGGGAAAAATTATCTATCTGTGAGGGTGCTGAGGGCATTTCGCTGAGCTCTAATAAAATGGTTAATGCATGATTATAACCATGTTACAGAATGATGGCGGTAAAAATTGGGAATTAGATCACAAATCATGTCGTGTAGAGTGTTTAATATAGCGATCTTCATTCAAATTCATTAAATTCAACAAGTTAGAGAGCGGTACTCCTATGTCAACCGGCGTCTTGTTATATGCTGTGCCATTACTGGTTATTTTGATTTTTCATTTCTGGAGTCGGGCAAAAAAGCACAATAGTGCCCGCAAGGTTCATGAAGAAGCGATTGCATCAGGTATGACGGAACCTGCGTCAATGCACCCTGTGGTGAATCACGCACTGTGTTTAGGTTGTGGAACCTGTGTTAAAGCCTGTCCTGAACGCAGTAAAAGCGTACTTGGTGTGATTAATGGCAAGGCGCATCTCATTAATCCTACTCATTGTATCGGCCATGGCGCATGCAAAACGGCCTGTCCGTTTAGTGCTATTGAGCTGGTGTTTGGTACAGAGAAGCGTGGTGTGGATATTCCGCAGGTTGATGATTCGTTTCAGACGAATGTGCCGGGTATTTTTATTGCTGGTGAGCTAGGGGGAATGGGGTTAATTCGCAATGCGATAGCGCAGGGAGTGAAAGCGGTTAATTCTATTCAGAAACTTGACGGTTTAGGCAGTGACAATAAACTGGACCTGGTTATTATTGGCGCCGGGCCGGCTGGCATTGCCGCATCTTTGGCCGCCATATCGCATAAACTGAACTTTGTTACTCTGGAGCAGGATTCTCTTGGTGGAACGGTGTCGCATTATCCACGTGGAAAAATTGTGATGACGGCACCGGCTGAATTACCGGTGGTGGGCAAGATGCATTTTAAGGAAACGACCAAAGAAGCGTTGATGGAATTCTGGAATGAGGTTGTAGAAAAATCAGGCTTACAGATTAATGATCGCGCCAGAGTGGAGAGTATTGAGCCGCTTGACAAAGTTGAAGGCGAGGGGTTTGTCGTGAAAACCGTAGCTGAAGATTTTAACTGTCGGGCCATTTTACTGGCGATTGGCCGAAGAGGTACACCACGTAAGCTGGGTGTGCCAGGTGAAGAGCAAAGTAAAGTTGTATATCGTCTGATAGACCCCGAGCAATATCGAAACCAGCATGTATTGATTGTCGGGGGTGGTGATAGTGCGTTGGAAGCGGCATTCAGTATTGCTGAAGAAGCCGGTACTACGGTTACCATTTCTTATCGGAGTGAAGCGTTTTCACGGGCCAAGGAAAAAAATAGAATTAAAGTTTCTGAAGCTGAAAAATCAGGGCAGCTACAGGTGTTAATGAAATCTACGGTTAAACAGATTGATAAAAACAAAGTGATTCTTAATACTGAAAATGGCGAGTTGAGTATTGATAATGATGGAGTGATTGTGTGCGCCGGTGGTATTCTTCCCAGTGCCTTTTTGAAAAGTAGTGGTATTATTGTTGATACCAAGTTTGGTACTGCATAGATTTTTATTGTTTTAAGTAAAATATCTCAAGTGGCCTGCTAACAGCAGGTTCGCGTCATTGCCGACACCAGCATTCGCAGATGATAATATTCGGGTTTGCTATTTTCATGTCTCTACTAATTAGTGATAGGTTAGCTATTGGCTACATCAAGGCGGTGGTCAAACGTTTCAAAAGTTAGAAGGTGCTAGTGATAACAAATATTTAATGCAGTAGCGTGCAGATGATTCACACGCCATAGTGAGCTTACAGCTTGTATTTCTTAAGGTTAATCGGACAGCAGTGAAAATTTATATATGAAGTGTGTCAGTCAGAATTTCTTACAAATAGTTTTTCTCTTTTTTGGTTGTATATTAACCAGTAATGTTTTCGCAAAGCCGGCCACACTGGCAGATGCCAATATTGCTGTGCGTATGCAAAATTATGCAAAAGCGGCAAAAATATTAAAACCGCTTGCTCGAAAAGGTGACAAGCAGGCACAGTATCAGCTGGCTGTTTTATACCGTAATGGACAGGGGCTGAGAAAAAATGAAAAAAATTCTGCCTACTGGGTAAAAAAATCAGCCAAACAGAAACTGCCGCGAGCGCAATACCTGCTGGGTGTGTTTTATGAGAATGGCAGTGGTGTAAAGCAAAGCAATAAAAATGCTATTTACTGGTATTCAAAAGCCGTAAAACAGGGTCATTCCAATGCCCGTAAACGGCTGAAAAAATTACGTTCGGGTAATGTGAATACGAGAGTTTCTACGGAAAACATGTCGTCTAAAGAGGCGCTTTTTTATGCGGTAAACTCTGCCAATATAAATGCTGCAAACCGGCTGCTCGAAGAGGAAGTGTCAGCTAATGTCAGAGATAAGTATAAGCGTCCACTGCTGTTTGAACCCATTGTGCAGAAAAACATCGCCATGTTGAAGTTGTTGATTGAACATGGTGCGAAAGTTAATGTTGCGGATAAATATAAAGACACAGCGCTTCATGTCGCCGCTTCGACTGGTGATGCAAAAATAGTCATAATCCTCGTGTCGCAGGGCGCATCGTTAAGAGTAAAAGATGCAAATGGTAATACACCATTAATGCTGGCGGCATTAAAAGGTTATCGGTCAGTGGTTGCGGTTTTGCTCAAACGTAAATCCCCTGTGCATGTTAAAAACATCAATAAAGAAACTGCAATTATGCTGGCAGATAAAGGCCGGCATAAATCAACGGTTGATCTTTTAAAAAAATATGGGGCACGTTTACCTGTCGCAAAAAAAATACAACTGAGTGTGAATCAGAAAATTGTTGCGATTAAAAATAGTGCAACTGGTGCATATAAAAACTGGTCTCCTTTAATGATTGCGGTGTGGCGTGGACAACATGATGTGGTGAACTCGCTATTAAAAAAAGGCACTAGCCCGAATCAACGCGATAAAAGTGGCTTAACCGCCTTAATGCGTGCCGTCATTCAGGGGCATAGTCGAATTGCTAAATTGCTGATTGTGTCCGGAGCAAAAGTGAATGTTGTTAATAAGCAGGGTGAAACCGCATTAATGATGGCAGCAAAGCAGGGCGATAAAAAAACATTTCAAATCTTACTTACGGCGAATGCAGATGTTCATCTGCGGGATAATGCTGGCAGAAGTGCATTGTCACTGGCTATTGTGAATAAGCATGAATCACTGGTTGTGCTGTTGCTGAACAGACGTGCAAAAGTGAGTAACACCCTGATTAACGGTAAAACAGACTTGATGCGTGCGGCAAGCAGTATGTCGCTTACAACGATAAAAAGATTAGTGTTAGCCGGTGCGAATGTACTTAAGAAAGATAAGTCAGGCCATGATGCTTTATGGTTTGCAATCGATTCGAGTAAGCTTGCAAATATTAAGTATTTAACGGCGCGTCATACAAATATTGAAATTAAAGATAACAGCGGACAGACATTTTTACATCGGGCGGCTCTGCGAAATAATGTAAAAGCTATTTCTTTGCTGCTGGCTAAAGGCCTGTCAGTTGATGTCAGGGCCAGTGATGGGAATACGCCATTGATGATGGCGGCAAGTAGAAATAAAGTGGAGGCGATAAAAAAATTATTGTCGAATGAGGCTGATGTGAATATAAAAAATAACATCGGCAATACGGCATTAACGATAGCGGTCATGGAGCAAAAAGTTGCAGCGGTAAAGTCATTGCTAGCGGCCGGCGCGGACATTGATATTAGAAATAATAAACGTGAGAAAGCGATTAGTCTGGCGGAGCTGGGACAGAATGAAAAAATAATTAAACTGTTAAATGAGCATAGGGAAAAGTCTAAAATATTTGGATTATTCTGATTAATTTTTATTTGATTTTGTAGCGTGTTTATCACTCGATTATTAATTTAGAGTCGTATACTTTTACAATAGTGCTAGTGATCTGTCGGTTTATATTACAAAACCAGTAAAATTTCTAAGGGGTTTCGTCTGTTATTTTATGGAATAACAGTAGCTTAAAAGTAATGGCGCGCTATTTGCTAGGTTTTTGAGGTTAATGGAACTAACTATAAATGAAATTATAAAATGAAAATAAATCTATTTAGTCGACCGTCTTTATTAATCAGTCTGTCTGTTGCTATTCTATCCGCCTGTAGTGGTGGTTCTGACACAACGTCAAGAAATGCAGACGAGAGCTCTACACTTAAATTTACCACAACTAATCCTTCTGGCTTTGTCAGCTTTGAGTCGGGTCAGGTTCGGCCGCTGGCGATGTCAGCCGATGGTAAATTTCTATATGCGGTTAATACACCGGATAATCGACTGGAAATTTTTAAAATTACCCCTACATCATTAGTTCATCAAAGTTCAGTGCCCGTTGGTATGGAGCCGGTTGCAGTAGCGGCTCGAAGCAATGGTGATGTTTGGGTGGTAAATCATCTGTCTGATTCGGTCAGTATTGTTGATGTTAGTGGTACGACACCCAGAGTAAAGCAAACATTATTAGTGGGGGATGAGCCCAGAGATATCGTTTTTGCAGGAACCAATTCAGCGCGAGCCTTTATTTCTACCGCACACCGTGGTCAGAACAGTCCCTATAGCCCGTCATTAATGCCGGATAACCCGGGTGAAACTAACTTTGATTTGCGTGCTGAAAATACAGGGCGAGCGGATGTCTGGGTTTTTAATGCAAATAATACCGGTTCTGCTTTCGGTGGAACGGCACTTGATGTGTTGACCTATTTTACAGACACGCCGCGTGCGCTGACGGTTTCCGCAAATGGTGCCACAGTGTATGTTGCCGGCTTTCATACCGGCAATCAGACCGCCATTGTGCATGATGGTGCGGTTTGTAATGGTGGCTCAAACGCATTTAGCTGTAACCCCGGTAACGGGCCTACTGCACCGGGTGGTTTACCCGCACCCAATGCGAATAAAAATACGGTTACGGGCCCGGATGTGGGCTTAATCGTTAACTACAATGGCAGTCAGTGGGTAGATGAGCTGGGTCGCGACTGGAGTAACCAGGTGATGTTTAACCTGCCGGACACCGATGTATTCGCGATTAATGCCAATAGTTTATCTCAGAGTGCGGCTTATGCCGGTGTGGGTACCGTCCTCTTTAATATGATTAGTAATCCGTTGACGGGGAAAGTTTATGTGTCCAATACGCAAGCGAACAACAAGGTGCGTTTTGAAGGTACCCGTCCGCCGGGGTCAATAATTAGCACGGTCGTTGGCCATTTACATGAATCGCGAGTTACGGTTATCGATCCGGCTTTAAACTCTGTTACCCCCATTCGCCTTAATAAACATATAGATTATTCGGTGGTGCCTTCAGTTGCCGGTGTAAAAGAAAATAGTCTGGCTACCCCGAATGCCATGGCCATAAGTAGTGATGGTGCAACGTTATATGTTGCCGCATTTGGATCATCGAAAGTCGGGGTATTTAACACCGCAACACTGGAAAATAACAGTTTTACCCCGAGTGCGGCGAATCACATTAATGTAAGTGGCGGTGGTCCCAGTGGCCTGGTGATAAACGAAGCCCGTAACCAGCTTTATGCCTTTACCCGCTTTGATAATTCAATTTCCGTTATTGATACCAGCAGTAACACCGAAATTCGTCATTACAACTTACATAACCCTGAGCCGCAGTCCGTTATTGATGGTCGTCCATTTCTATATGATGCAAACCTGACATCAAGTAATGGTGAAGCCTCCTGTTCAAGTTGTCATATCTTTGCTGATTTTGACAGCCTTGCATGGGACCTGGGGGATCCAGAAGGAACCGTAAAGCCTAACTTGAATATTGCCGGTTTGGGTGCGGGATTAACCCCTTACCACCCAATGAAAGGGCCGATGACGACACAGTCTTTACGTGGTCTTGATGGACAGGGCCCGATGCACTGGCGTGGCGACAGAACCGCTGCAGATGTTGGTGGAGACTCATTGGATGAGCTGGGTGCATTTAAAGAATTTAATGTGGCGTTTGCTGGGCTGGTCGGTCGAAGCGGGCCATTGCCACAGCAGGATATGGATGCGTTTGCAAATTTTATGATTCAGGTGAAGTATCCCCCGAATCCCAACCGCCCACTGGATAGCTCATTAACGCCAGGCCAGCAGGCCGGGTCTGATTTCTTTTTTAATGCGCCTTCAACCGCCGGTTTTAACTGTAATGTATGTCATGTTATAGACCCGGCGCAGGGCTTTTTTGGTGGCAATGCAACTATTGGTATTACTGCCGGCGTGCAGGAAATGAAAGTGCCGCACTTCCGTAACTTATATCAAAAAGTCGGCATGTTCGGAATTCCGCAAATGGACGGAATTTTTATCGGCGATACGTTGCACAAAGGTGATCAGATCCGTGGCTTTGGTTTTACCCACGATGGTAGCCTGGATACGCTGGATAAATTTCATAACGCAACGCCATTTAATACAACGCCAACCGATAGACGAAATCTTGAATTGTTTCTACATGCGGTTGATAGCAATCTTGCACCCATTGTTGGACAGCAAATTACACTAGATAACAACAATCTGAGCGAAGTGCAGTCACGTATATTTTTAATGACTTCGCAGATGGATGCCAGTCACAATGAAGTTGTAGTTAAGGCGCGTATTAATAATTTGCAGCGTGGCTGGTTCCGTCAGAGCGATGGAACTTATCAGGGTGATGATGCATTTATAAATCCGATTTCAGAAACACAACTACTGCAATTAGCACAAACCGCCGGACAGGAACTAACCTTTACCGCGGTGCCTGTAGGTACCGCAGTGCGTATGGGGGTTGATCGCGATAATGATCTGGTGCTGGATCAGAATGATAATTGCCCGGGTGTTGCTAATACCAGTCAAATCGATACGAATGGTGATGGCAGGGGTGATGCCTGCCCGGCATTTTGTCAGGCAGACTTTGATAATGACGGAGATGTGGATGCTACAGATACCTCGGTTTTTGCAGCGGATTTTGGCCGCATAGATTGTGACTCAGGTGAAGTTTGTGAAGCCGACTTTGATCTGGATAATGATGTGGATGCCACGGATATTGCTGTTTTTTCACGTGAGTTTGGTCGTATTGACTGCCCGATAAATTAAATTGAAATAAATATCAGCATTAAAAAATAAACATTAAAAATGAATATTAAAAAATTAAAATAAGAGAATATCAATATGAATAATAAAATACTTTTTTCAGTAGTGGCATTAAGTTTGTTTTGTGCGCCGCTATCTGCTGCACCGGTACTCTATCTGGATTTTGATGGTGACGGCTTGCAGGATACATCATTTTCAGCAGCCTTAGGTGATAGCATTACTGCCAGTTTATACGTCAGCAATATTGATGATGTAGAGGGTGGTTTAATTAGCTGGGGTACGGAATTTAATTTTAATAATACTTTTTTATCCGTAAGCTCGTATTCAATAGCGGGTGCCTGGCCATTTACCGGCCAGGAAAATCTGGTTGATAACGTGACTGGAAAAGTTGAGTTGATTGCATCAACTGTCATTGGGCAGACCGGTACGATTAAACTGGTAGATATTAATTTTGATACTTTAAGTGCAGGCTCTTCTACGATTGCGTTGAGTGAGTTATATCCTGATTTACTTAGCTTTAGTGGTTTTGGTGGGAAAAGTGGCTATGAATATGATGCGGATATTTTATTTAGTAATGCCGATGCTAGCGTAAATATTTCAGCTGTACCTTTGCCTGCGGCAGGATTTTTACTTCTGTCCGGTCTTATTGGCTTAAGTGGTTTTAGACGTTATAAAAAGTAAATATTATGCTCTAATAACGTGGTTATTATTTTTTAATAAGCAAAAAGTTTAAATAAAAAGCCGGCGTCAGTATGACGCCGGCTTTTTATTTTGAGATGATATTTTAGATATCTATTATTAACGCAGCTGCAAGGTTAATTCTTTTTCAACTAACAGATTACTAATTTGTACGCCAATTTTTTTCGAAAAACGTTCCAGAATGTCCGGCTGTACAGAAAAGTTAACAATGTTTTCTTCACCGAATATTTCCCGCGCAACGTAGCTTGAATTGCCGAGTTCATCTATCAGGCCTATTTCAACACTCTGATCACCTGTCCAGATTAAGCCTTCAAACATGCCATCGACTTCCTTCAGACGATCGCCACGGCCCTGCTTAACCGCATTAATAAATTGGCCGTGAACACTTTTAAGCAAACCTTTCATATGGTTGACGACTTTCGGATCCTGCGGAGCAAATGGATCCAGAAGTGCTTTGCTTTTTCCAGCAGTGAGGGTGCGCCGTTCTACGCCTAATTTTTGCATTGCATCAACAAATCCAAAATTATCCATACGCACGCCGATGGAGCCAACGATGCTGGCCTGATCTGCATAAATTTTTTCGGCGGCAGCAGCAACATAATAACCACCGGAGGCACAGATATCACTGATTACTGCATACATGGGGGTGTCCGGATATTTCTCACGCAGGCGTAAAATTTCATCGTAAATATAACCGGATTGTACCGGGCTACCGCCGGGACTGTTGATACGTAAAATGACACCAACGGTATCCGGGTCTTTAAAAGCCGCGCGTAAACCGGTAACCACATTATCAGCACTGGCTTCTGCACCAGCTGCAATAACACCTTTAAGCTCTACCAGTGCAGTGTGTTTGCCGCTTTTATCACCGCTCTGTAAATTCGGGTTGAGCATGGCTAGTAGTGCAAATAAATAAACAAATGTGAGTACTTTAAAAAAGATACCCCAGCGACGGGTGCGCTTTTGTTCTTTTAGCCCTTCGGTGGCGATAGATGTTAAAACATCTTTTTCCCAGTTGTTGCCTTCGCTCATTATTATGTCCTGAGTGGTAAATTAGTTAGAGGATGTAAAGTTTAGGCATTGTTGCAGTGGTTGTGAAGCCTGTTGTGAATAATAATTTAGTTTTTGTGGTTATTTTAACGATTGCTGCAAAGGCGTAGAGAAATAGATTAATGCATAAATGCACTATTCAGGCGACAGCTTTTTTAAAAAATTGTCGAGCTGATTAATATGATCAATACAGCCAATTGGTTGATGTTTCATTAAGCGCTCTGCGGGGTGAACGCCATAAGTTACACCAAGGCAATCCATTCTCGCATTAACCGCCATTTCCATGTCGTACTCGCTATCGCCAATCATCAGTGCATCGTTGGCATCGATTCCCAGTTGTTGAAGAATTTCTTCGAGCATGAGTGGGTGGGGTTTGGAAAAGGTTTCTGAAGCACAGCGGGTAGTGTGAAAACGTGGCCCGAGACCTGTGATCTCCAATACCTGATCCAGCCCTTCGCGGCCTTTTCCGGTCGCCACGGCTAGCCAGTAACCCTGCTGTTCCAGGTTGTCTAATAAGGCCTGCGCACCATTAAATAATACGGATGAGGTTTTATTTGTGTGCATATACTGATGACGATAAACAGCGGATAATTCAGCTATTTGTTTTTCATTTACTTTGGGATGCAGCTGTTGAATGGCTTCGCGTAAGCCTAAGCCGATGACATCTTTAAGCTCGTGATCACTACGCTTTTCTTCGCCCAGCACCTGTTCCCCGGCTTTACGCAGACAGTCCACAATACGGGCAACGGAATCCATAATGGTGCCGTCCCAGTCGAAGATTAAAAGTTGATATGGGAGAGGGGGTTGCATGGGTTATATCTTTTTATTGGGGCTGAATATTTCCTGCCATTCATTATCCAGTGGCGCGTTAATATCATAATCCTGCGAGCCACCCTGTAGGTTAAGTGAAAAGCTTAATTTGTAAGCATGTAAAAACATGCGTTTATAACCGCGTTTTTTTAAGGCGTTATTGATTTCACTGTCGCCATATTTTCTATCGCCGGCAATCGGGTAACCCGCGGCCTGCGCATGTACGCGAATCTGGTGAGTACGGCCGGTAAAGATTTTAATTTCCATCAGGCTAAATGAGTCGTGATACTCAAGCGGCATAAATAAACTGCGTGCCTCTTTGCCTTGCGGATTGACTTCCACCATCCGCTCACCACCGCGAACGGTATTTTTTAGCAGCGGCAGATTAATATCTTTTTCCGCTCCCTGCCAGCGACCGACCACGACTGCACGATAAATCTTTTGCATGCGATGAGCCTCATCGCGAAAGTTCTGGTGTAACGTATTCAGCGCATCCCGGGTTTTTGCGATCACCAGGCAGCCGGATGTTTCCCGGTCGAGGCGATGTACCAGTTCCAGCATTTCAGCTTCCGGGCGTGCCTGACGCAACATTTCAATTACACCGAACTTCAGGTTACTGCCACTGTGTACCGCAATGCCGGTAGGTTTATTTAACACCAGCAATTGATTGTCTTCGAAGATGACTGACTGGCTGACTCTGTCAACCAGGTGTTGCGGGGCTTTGCTATTATCTTCTTCGGCCATGCGTACCGGTGGAATACGTACAATATCTCCTGGCTGCAAACGGTAATCAGCCTTTTTACGGCCTTTGTTTACCCGTACCTGCCCGCTGCGCAATAGCTTATACACACGGCTTTTGGGGACACCTTTTAACTTGCTGAGCAGAAAATTATCGAGTCGCTGCTGTTCATTTCTCGGGCCTATTTCCAGTAACTGGACGCCGTGCTGGGGTAAATCTAACATGCGGGGCATGATATCAGAATAATTCGTTATGGGGGACGAGTGGTAGTGAATTTGTGTGTTTAGGTCGAAACACAGATATGTTAATTACATCAGATAGTGCTTCAGCCCTTGACCTACCTGTCACAATTTGCAAAACTGTGTTGGTTCCAGAAAATGGTTTTTTATTCTGTCCTACAAAATCAATGGCTTATAGGCGTTGATCAGGTAAATCAGAATAGCATTTCGGGAACCTCATCGAAATTGATGAAATAAACAGAATACGGGTTTATGCATAGCGATAAACCCATACCAGCCGGGTGGGTTAACCGACCAGTGCTGGTAAGCCGGTTAGATAGAGCCTTTAAAATCTATCACTAACTAATGAATAATTAATGAATTTCACTCTGAACACTAACTTTAAAGCAATGCTGAACGATAACCCAGAAGCTCAGGAATCAAACCTGGCGCTGATGGATGAGTGGCTTGCGGCTGTTTATGTATTTTTTATGGGCGGTACTTTTACTGCCCACAAGCAACAGCCCGCCTGTGTAATGTCTTCGGTAGCCAGCGGTTTCCTCCCTTCAGAGTGTCAAACTAACTCAGGTTTACATTCCAATGAAACGAATTTTAATCAATGCTCTCCAGAAAGAGGAGACGCGCGTTGCGATGGTCGATGGCCAGCAACTTTACGATCTGGATATCGAAGTATCCTCAC
>CAZHEA010000082.1:0-13171 GCA_964531165.1 uncultured Thiotrichaceae bacterium | reverse complement strand
TATAGGTTTCAAATTCTATCATCCGGGCGACATCTCGAATGTGTATGACTACATCGTTAAAGGCATCGGCACAGGCGATTATTTCTCCATTGCGTTCAACCTGTGCCTGCAATAAAAATCGTGTTTCATCAACATAGTTTCCCTGCAGTATCTGTTCAAGATGCTGCAGCATATCGTCCGGTGAAATATCCACTAAAAAACCCAGACGCCCCAGGTTAATACCGAGTACGGGAATATTATGATCCGCCAGGGAGCGTACGGCACTTAAAAAAGTACCGTCGCCGCCGACAACAATCGCCAGATCAGATTGTTTTGCCAGTGTTTCTCGCTCAACGCAATCAGCGTTATTAATAATGCCTTGCACGCTTATGTCATAGACCAGAGAGCAATTTTTCCCGGCAATAAAGTCAGTGAGTTTTTTAATGGTATTGCATACGGCCTGACTTTTATCTTTTGCGATAATGCCAATGGATTTTATATTTATGGTCATTGCTTATTCACTTGTTATGTTTTTATCGTGCCGCTTACGTTTTGAACATTCGCTATTCTGCGAACTCAGCTGCGATGCATTATATTTTTGCGATTCACAGCTGTCGGAGAATAACATTTAATTTTTAGTGCTTATGTGACTTTTCCGCCAGTTCGTATAAAAGTTCTAATGCCTGTCTGGGGTTTAAATCATCGACCTGTATTTCCTGTAGCTGCTCAATAATCGGATGCGGGTCACTGTTAAATAACTGTAACTGCCCGGTGGTTTGTTCTACAAAAACTTCGTGATTATTAACTGACTGGCGCTCTAAAATTTGTAGCTTCTTCTTTGCGTTTTTAATAACGGATGAAGGTACGCCGGCTAGCTTTGCCACCTGTAAACCATAACTCTGATTCGCCGGTCCCTCTTTAACCGCATGCATAAACACAATGTTTTCACCGTGCTCAACGGCATCGAGATGCACATTTTTAACGCTTTTAATTTCATCAACCATTGAGGTTAACTCAAAGTAGTGAGTGGCAAACAAAGTGAATGGCCGGCTCTCCAGTGCCAGGCTTTCTGCGCAGGCCCAGGCTAATGATAAACCGTCAAAGGTGCTGGTGCCGCGGCCAATTTCATCCATTAATACTAAACTTTTTTCCGTGGCATTATTTAAAATATTGGCCGCTTCAGTCATTTCAACCATAAAGGTAGAGCGACCAGAAGCTAAATCGTCACTGGCACCGATGCGGGTAAAAATCCGGTCGATTGAACCGATAACGGCTTTTTCAGCGGGTACGTAGCAACCAATGTGCGCCATTAAAACGATGAGTGCAGTCTGACGCATGTAAGTTGATTTACCGCCCATGTTCGGACCGGTAATAATTAACATGCGTTGCTGATCATTCAATTTGCTGTCGTTGGGAATGAAACTGTTTTCAGTCACCCGCTCAACTACCGGGTGACGACCGGCGCTGATATTAATGGCGGAGCGGGATTGAAACTCGGGCTGACAATAATTGAGGGTGTCTGCACGTTCGGCAAAACAGCATAACGTATCCAGCTCAGACAAACCTTCTGCACAAAGTTGCAGGGGATTTAAGCTCAGCAGTAATTTATCCAGCAGTTCATCATAAAGTCGTTTTTCACGGCTCAGCGCTCGTTCTTTTGCGCTTAATACTTTGTCTTCAAATGATTTTAATTCCGGGGTAATAAATCGTTCAGCTGATTTAAGCGTTTGCCGGCGAATATAATCGGCGGGTACGTTATCTGATTGTGCGCGGGAAATTTCTATGTAAAAACCGTGTACCCGGTTATAACTGACTTTTAAGGTGTTGATGCCGGTGCGTTGTTTTTCGCGGCCTTCTAAATCCACTAAAAACTGATCGGCATTTTTACTTAAGTTTCTTAATTCGTCGAGTTCATCGTCGTAGCCCTCAGCAATTACGCCACCATCACGCAACACAACCGGTGGATTTTCAATAACCGCCGATTGTAACAGTGCAACGGTTTGCGGATGCTCACTGATTGTTGATGATAACTGTGTTAGCCGCTCTGCTGAAAGCTGATTTAACTGTTGCTGAATATTGGGCAGTTGCGCCAGTGAATTACCGAGGGTATACAGGTCGCGGGGGCGGGCGGATTTAATCGCCACCCGGCTGATAATGCGTTCGATGTCGCCGATATGTTTTAGCTGATTTTGTATCTCAGCATAATCGCGATTCGTTAACAGGGCTTCAACTCCGCCGAGGCGAGTTTTTAGCTGTGACTGATCGCGTAACGGGCGGTTAATCCAGCGCCGTAAACAGCGGCTGCCCATGGCGGTAGTGGTTTTATCAATCACCGATGCGAGGGTGTTTTCCTGACCGCCACTTAAATTGATTTCCAGCTCAAGGTTGCGGCGGCTGGCGGCATCGAGTAGTACTGAATCTTCACTGCGCTCTACTCGCAGGCCCTGAATATGAGGCAGCGCAGTGCGCTGAGTATCATTCACATATTGCATGAGACAGCCGGCGGCTAATATTGCCTGGGTCATGCCATCACAGCCAAAACCGGACAGATCTTTGGTACCAAATTGTTCGGTCAGTAAACGCTGACAGGTGTCGAATTCAAAATACCAGGGTGGCTGTCTGCGTAAACCTTTGGCGCTTTCGAGCTGATTGTATAGCGTATCGTCTTCTGAAATTAATATTTCTGCCGGTTTAATGCGTTCCAGTTCAGTTTGTAACTGTTCGTCGCTGTCGAGTTCCTGTACGAAGAATCGCCCGGATCCCACATCCAGCACAGCGATACCAATTTGATCGTTAAAGGAGGCAATCGCCATTAGAAAATTGTCTCGGCGTTCTTCGAGCAGATTTTCATCGGTCACCGTGCCCGGGGTGACAATGCGCATAACCTGACGTTCGACAGGCCCTTTGCTGGTAGCCGGGTCGCCAACTTGTTCGCATAGTGCTACGGATTCACCGGCACGAATCAGGCGGGCTAAATAATTATCCGCAGCATGGTAGGGAATACCACACATAGGGATGGGATCGCCATTGGCTTTACCCCGGGCGGTGAGAGTGATATCGAGTAGTTGTGAAGCCTTGCGGGCGTCATCAAAAAACAGCTCGTAAAAATCTCCCATGCGGTAGAACAGTAAAATATCCGGGTGTTCTGCTTTAATGCGCAGGAATTGCTGCATCATTGGTGTGTGCTGGCTGGGTGTGACAGCGGCAGGGGAGGTTTTACGGGCTTTTTTTAATGGCGGTTCGAGTATTGTATCAGTGGCTTCAGTCATGGGCTAAATTCTACTGTTTACAACCGCTTAGCGCAAAGCTAAACATCGATAAATTGAATAATTTTTCAGTTGTTTTTAGTCGTTTCAGTTTAACGTGAATATTGATGTCGTTATGTTCGATAATTTAGAAAAATATTTACAGGTTTTTCCGGATGTGTGAGTAAAACGTGTGGAAAATATTTATTCGTAGTACCGGGGTAGTAAGCAGATAAATAGCCGTTGTTTTACTGAAGTATATCGATATTACGAATACGATAAATAATATCAACCCGTTCAGCAACTGTGCCTTGCGGTAGTGCAGGCAGGTGGTCTATGTGAATCTGGTCGTCTTCAATATCTGATAACACACCGGTATCCATATTATAAAAATGGTGGTGTTCAGTGGTATTGGAATCGTAAAATACTCTGCTGGGATCAACAATAATTTCACGTACCAGTCCCTTACGGGCAAATAATCCAAGCGTGTTATAAACAGTGGCCTTCGATGCTTTGCCCTGTTGTTTGTTTAGCAGGCTGAGCATTTGTTCGGCTGATACGTGTTGAGGGCGCTGCAGAAGAATATTCGCTATTTCCATTCTTTGTCGGGTGGGGGTAATGCCGCACTTAAATAAACGCTCAATAATAGTGAAAACAGGTGCTTCGGTTTGTAATTCATTGGTCTTCATAAGTAGAAATTATAGCGTAGTGACTGTGAATAAGTCCAATCTCAGTTGATTTAAATCATATTGGAAAGTTGTATTATCGCTTGGTAAATGGGCAGTATAGTCAGCTCTTTAATTTTTAAACCTGATCATTCGCTTTTAGAGCAGTCAGATTTTAATCGTTTATCCCCGGGCATAGCTGGAAGAGTATTGGGTAATGAGCGTTTTTCAGCTCGAAATATTGAGGGTGTTGTATCGCTATAGCGTTTAAAAATGCGGGTAAATTGTGAATGGTCGTTAAAGCCAACCGCGCAGGCAATTTCCAGTACACAGGCATTGGTGTGTGTTAGAAGTTCGGCGGCTTTTCTAATTCGATATGATAATAAAAAGTCGCGAAAGGTAGAGCCGTTGTCTTTTTTGAATGCATGGCTGAATGTGGTTGCTTCCATTTTGCAATGTTTGGCAACGATGCTGAGTGATATTTTTTCATGAAAGTGATTTTCTACATAGGCGATAGCCGGGAAGGTGTGTTTTTGCATATTGCGGGTACAGACTCTGAACTGTGCCGGAACCGGTGATTCAAGTGGTGCTATTTTTCTCGGTTGAGACAGGTCAACCGGTAGTTGGGAGATGACGTCAATACACCTGATAAATTCCTGAGCATTGATGGGTTTAGTGAAGTAATCCCATATACGAGCGCGTAGCGCCCATATTACCAGCGATTCTGAATTGTGCTCGGCCATCATAATAACCGGTATGGATGGAAATTGTTGTTTGGTCCTGCGCAGGGCTACCAGGCTGTCAAAATCGGGGTAGTCAAAGTCAAAACACAATAATTGCGGCTGATACTGGTGAATGGCCTGCGTGAGAGACTCCATTTTATCGAGCGTATAAATAACACAATGATCCGCTAGTTGTCCGATTAGCGGTTCGCTATCAACTTTACTGGAACAGCGTATCCATAAAACAGTCGCTAATTTCATATGAAATGTCTTTGTGGCCTATTTTGACTTAAATACAATCTTATTAGTTAGACTGATTCTAAATATCTTTTCGACAAATTAATATACATATATTTTATATTATATAACTTGTTGTAAAATATAAGTATATTTCTGTTTTTAGAATAGTTCTAGATTTATTCAATATTATCATAGCTAGGGATATCCCTTATTCATATACTCTAAAGCAGATGATGTCGGAAACTTAATCTCTAACTGACATATGTCTGTTTCATGGCTTCAACTCAAATAAAATAATATGAGGATAATAAAATGAAGAATAAGAGCTTGTTGGTGGTTTCGATTGGATTAATGTTCAGTAGTGGTCTGGCTCATGCCGATGGCCGGCATCATCATAAGAGAATACTTGATGCGGTTACGGATGCTGATTTTCGTAGTCCCAGTGCAGCGAAAGTTGAGCTGGGTAGAAATCTTATGTATGACAAAATTTTAAGTGGTAATAAGAATACAACCTGTGCAACCTGTCACCATGCATTAACGGATACAGGGGACGGCCTTTCATTACCGGTAGGTGAAGGCGGTGTTGGGCTAGGCGTAACCCGCGATACGGGTAGTGGTGATGATGCAATTCATGAACGTGTACCGCGTAATGCACCACCGGTATTTAATCTGGGTGCACATGCTTTTACGGTGTTATTCCATGATGGTCGTGTTTCAACTAATCCTGATTTTCCGAGTGGTTGTAAAACACCTGCGGGCATGAATTTGCCGGATAACTTAGAAAACGTACTGGCCTGTCAGGCGATGTTCCCGGTAACTTCTGCAACTGAAATGGCGGGACAGGCAGGTGAGAATCCGGTTGCAGATGCAGCAGCGGCAGGAAACCTTGCGGGTCCTGGTGGCGTATGGGACTTATTGGCTCAGCGGTTACAGGGAATTCCTGAATATGTAGATATGTTTAAGGGGGCATTCCCCGGCGATGTTATGTCAGCATCTGATATCACCTATGCACATGCGGCGAATGCGATTTCAGCGTTTGAAGGTGTGAACTGGCGTGCCGATAACAGCCCGTTCGATTTATACCTGCGGGGTGAAAAAGGCGCGATGAGCAAGAATGCCCGCAAAGGTATGAAGTTGTTCTATAAAGGGGATGATTATGGTAATAGTTGTGCGTCCTGTCATAGCGGCGTATTCCAGACGGATAATCAGTTCCATGCGATAGCGATGCCACAGATTGGTGCGGGCCGTGGAAGTAATAGTCCAGGTAAAACCGGTGGTCATGAAGACTTTGGTCGCGAACAGGTGACCGGTGATGAGGATGATTTGCTTAAATTCCGCACACCTAGCCTGCGTAATATCGCGTTAACTGCGCCATATGGTCATGCCGGTGCTTACGATACGTTACGTGCTGCAGTGGAGCATCATCTTGATACGGTTAGTGCACTCAATAACTATGATCAGTCACAGGCGGTATTAATATCGCGTTCAGATCTGGATGCACTGGATTTCATTACCATGAATGATCAGGATCGTATTGACTATATTGCGGCCAGCAATGAGTTATCACCAATGGGTTACAGTGATAAAGATGTGGATCGTATACTCGATTTTCTTAATGCGTTAACCGATCCATCAACTATAGATCTTCGCAGTGATGTACCGCAAACAGTACCCAGCGGACTTCCTGTTGCAGAATAACAGTTAATCTCTACTATCTGTTATTAGGGCCGGCTCCTGTTAGGGGCTGGCCTTTTTTTATGCTCATTTAAATTGGCTGAGCGTATATTTTCAGCTACAGTTTATACCGCGAAATGATAATCTGTAATTTTGGAATAGCGCTGTGGTACAGCAGGTAACGCACAACTATAAAGCTTGAACTAATCTGTCACTAATTGTCTTCTGGCACTATGTTAGTTCTAAAATGGTATAAAAACTTTATAGATAATAATTAATAATTCACACTATAATATTGATAGTGGTGTTCGTATTTAAAGCGAAACACGGGTGTATTTTTATAAATTGGAATGTCTATGAAGTTAGTTGTCTGGGTAAGTTTTATTTTATTTTATGTGTATGGTTCTATTGCATTAGCGGCAGAAATAAAGCAATACACCGCTAAAGATCTCGATATGAGTAATCTGATTGACGTAAAGGATAAGAAAAAACGTTTCTTTGATTTTATGCGGCCCATCATTAAGGCTGAAAATAATAAGGTGTTAGTGTTAAGGGAGGCATTAGTTGCCGCGAAAAAAAATAATAATAAGTCTTCTTTTGTGGCAAAGACAGCAGAAAGTTATAGTGTTGACTGGGATGCCGGAAGCAAAAACTGGGACAAATTATTAGAGCGTGTTGATGCGGTGGCGTTGGAGGTAGTGTTGGCGCAAAGTGCAAATGAGTCAGCCTGGGGGCAGTCGCGTTTTGCCACTCAGGGAAATAATCTTTTTGGTCAGTGGTGTTATAAAAAGGGCTGCGGTATTGTGCCAAAAAAACGCGATAAAGGTTCGCGTCATGAAGTGGCAAAATTCAGCAGTGTAAATAAATCCGTGCGCAGTTATCTTAAAAATATTAATACCGGCCGGGTATATGCACCGCTAAGACAAATCAGAAAAAAGAATCGGCAAGCAATTAAAAAACCGGATGCAATTGCACAGGCAGGTGGTTTAATAAAGTATTCACAGCGCCGTGAGGCTTATGTAAAAGAGATTCGTTCGATGATTCGATATAATCGAAAATTGATGCTGGGTGATTAACTGAACGGGCAAAGAAATTGAAGTAGGATCCGGCGGCCAGTTCATCTTGAACTGGCCGCCGGCATTTTCAGGCTTTGCTTTATAGTGCGCTAGCTAAAAAGTTTTTAACCTCGTTGGCACCACTAACCGTTACAAATATATTTCCACCGCCGGATACGCTGAATCTGTAATTAGCTGATACCGGGTTTGCGATATATAAACCATTCGTTACTGTTTGAGTGTAAACGCCATTGGCATCAGTATAAACAGTTGAGACAAAGCTGATATTGTCATTAATGTCTACCGCTATACCAGCAACAGGCTGTCCCGACTGATCCAGAATCGTGCCGGAAATGGTGTAGGTTTTAAGTGTAGCGACAAAGTCTTTAACAACATTCGCACCGTTTACTGAAGCAAATATATTACCATTGGTTACGGTGAGATTGTAATCAGACGATGTTGGGTAAGCAATATACAAGCCATTGGTAACGGTTTGGGAGTAGACACCATTGGCATCAGTATAAACCGTAGAGGCAAAGCCTGAGTTGTCATTAATCTGCACACTGATACCTGCGACCGGTTGCCCGCTCTGATCTAAAATCGTTCCCGAAATACTGTAGGTTTTAAGGGCTGCGGTATAGTTTTTAACTTCGTCGGCACCATCAACACTTACAAATATATTACCTCCGCTGGAAACACTGAAATTATATTTATTAGACGTTGGGTAGGCGATATATAAACCATTCGATACGGTCTGCGTATAAACACCATTGGCATTTGTGAAAACAGTGGATGCAAATCCGGTGTTATCATTAACCATCACTTCAACGCCTGCTACTGGTTGGCCATTTGAAGTGAGAATAGTGCCGGAAATGCTGTGAGTATCAGAACAGTTGGCGCGGTCAATTGTAACCGTCTGGTTGATAGATATGTTGCGTTCTTTTTGTACGCAACCATCAGGCCAGATTACTTTTACAAATTGCACTGAAGTCTGGCTGGCCAGACCAAAGTGTACGCTGGCATCGTTATTAGAGCCATGGCTGGAACCCGCCTGAATTTCACGCATCTGATTTAATGCATTTGCACTATCTGAGCTGGAAACAAAAATTCGTGCGCCAATTCCTCTATGATTATTGCTGTTGCCCTGCAGATTAATTTTGATATAGTTTTGAGCGGGTGTGTCATTACGGAAAAGATTCACATCACCGTATTGACCATGCACTACAACATCAATATCACCATCATTATCATAATCGGCATACGCCAGACCTAAACCTGCATTATTACTGAGTAGCCCAACCGCTGCGGTAATTCTGGAAAAAGTACCATCACCATTGTTCAGGTAAAAGTCATTGTTCTGACCTGCACCACTAAATCCAGAGCCGCTATTACCACGATATAAATCGAGATAGCCGTCATTATTGGCATCGAAGAATGCAGCGCCCCAGCCAGTGCCACCACTTATATCAGGATTACCGGTATAAGTGTTATCGCCATTATTAATGCTCAATATGCCGGCACCAATTTGAGTTCGATAGAAGTCAATATCGCCATCGTTATCAATATCACCAATTGCGGCTCCCATTCCGGTCAGGCTTTCACCAACGCCTGCCAGGTCTCCAACGGAGGTGAAAATGGGTATGCCATTTGCGTTATTACCATCATTACGCAGTAAGTCATTATCCAGTGCGCGGGTTTGTGAACCCCAGCCAACATTGTCATTAGGCAGGAAAATATCCAGATCACCATCCTGATCGAAGTCAGTTAGCGGCACAGAAAAGGCGCAGCCCAGATTATTTGTAGCTGACTCAACTGAAACGTTAGTGAATGTTCCATCACCATTATTCAGATACAGGTCATTGTCAGGACAATGCAGAGCCGGCGTATTTTGAAAATCCCAGTGACCCACATAAATATCCAGATCACCGTCATTATCAACATCACCAAACGACGCGGCAAAACTTTGTTTGGAAAAATCATCCAGCCCGGTTGTTGCGGTTATGTCGGTGAAGGTTCCATCGCCATTGTTTTTGAGTAGTGAGTTAGTGCCTCTGTTGGCAACAAAAATATCATCATTGCCGTCACCGTCAAAGTCGCCAATGGCAACACCAAGACTGCTTTTTGCTGTAAGTTGAGTGCCGCTATTGGCTGAAATTTCAGTGAAGGTGCCGTTGCCGTTATTCTGGTATAAGCGGTTGGATCCGGAACCATTAGGAATATATAAATCTGCATATGAGTCATTATTAAAATCAATCCAGGCGATGCCGCCAGCCATAGGATTAGATTCAGATTGCAGGGTGATGCCAGACGCTACACTGACTTCAGAAAATACAGGTTGAACTGAGGCCTGAGCTTGCGCCGATAGTGCGCTAAAAAATAATAAACGAAACCAACTTTGTTGCATGATTTTCATAGTTTTCTCCATGAGTAGAAAATACATATGTTCCATATACGCTAATACTAAAAAATATAGAACACATACGAGCAGCATAAAGTTACAGCAAATAGTTATGCAGATTTAAGCTCAGGTATTTAAATGCCTGAGTTTTAAATTGGGTATTTAACGTACTTAAAAGTAGTAATTAAATCAAAGGATCCAGCTATCATTTACTTTTCAGTAAGCATTAATGATAGAGGTGAGTGATTTTTTGAACATTTGTCTTCCATGATGTAATTGGATCAGCGCTGTTTAGACCAGTACCAGATCAGTCCCCGATAAAGCGGGTTATTGTTTTTTTGATTTATAATCACAAATCTGTTCTGTTCTGTCAAGGAAGTTTATGTGAGCTATGTAACGATTGATTGAAAATGTCGGTATTTGTGTGTGCTTTAGGTGGTTTTATTTTATACTTATACATATGAATGAAACAAAAATAAAGGCCGTTATAGTTAAACTGGCCAGCGAGCTTATTCGGCGAAAGAAGTCGATCGCGAGTGCGGAATCCTGCACCGGTGGTTGGGTGGCTAAAGTGATAACCGATCTGGATGGCAGCTCGCAGTGGTTTGATTGTGCAATCGTGACTTATAGTAATCAGGCAAAAGTTAATATGCTCGGTGTGCAGAAAAATACGCTGGAACGCTCAGGTGCTGTAAGTCAGCCAGTGGTGAAACAGATGGTGTTGGGTTTGCTGGATCGTTGCGATGCCGATATGGGGGTTTCTATAAGTGGAATTGCTGGCCCCGGTGGTGGTACAGCGGAAAAACCGGTTGGTACGGTATGGATTGCCTGGGCTAAGCCCGGTGTGTTTATTGAAGCGGTAAAGTTTAAATTTTCAGGGGATCGTGAGCAGATTAGACTGCAGGCGGTTTTTCAGGCACTAAGCGGTTTTGAGCGCATACTGGATCAGTAAGTGAAAAAGTATGAAATTAATAAACGCTTGTTTTTTGCATTGTGGCCAGATGATAAAATTCGTTCGGAACTCGTAAATGCTTTTAAGCTAAGCGATTTTTCAGAATCAGGTGGTCAGAATTTCCAACCAGATAACCTGCACTTAACATTGCATTTCTTAGGTAATGTGTCGCAACAAAAGTTTAATTGTGTAATGGATATTGCTGCCCAGCTTGAATTCGAATCATTTGAGCTGGAGTTGAATCAGTTTTCTGTTTTTGAAAAAGCCAAAATATTTTATCTGGGAATGACGGATACTTCTGACGAATTAATTACATTGCAGGCTAATTTGGGTGTGCTTTTAGCCGGTTGTGACTTTCAGGCAGAGTCGCGGGCTTTTACACCACATGTCACATTAAAACGCAAAATTCAACAGTTTGATGTGAGTGAAATTCCGCAAAAAATTTGCTGGCGAGTTGAGCGATTTGCGTTAGTTGAATCGGTTTCGGTGGAGGGTGGTGTTATGTATAAGCCGCTTAAATATTTTACCTGTTGTAAGGTTTAGTGTTCCTGCTTACATAAATGCCCAGCCTGCAAATGGCTCAATTTCATCCCGGTTGCTTACAATTAACTGATAGGCATTCGGATTTAAAGAATAATCAACAGTGGTATCAACTTTCATCTGTTGTAATAAGTAGCCTACCAACGAGCGGCGCACATTTATTTCAATCATGTCACTTTGCATATCATAATCATAGTTTAGTGCCAGACGTTGTTTATCGGATAATCCAGGATGTGCCTGTAATTGTAAACTCACATATTCCATCCATTCATCATCATAACTTTGGCTGGACTCGGCATCCATATCCAGTTTTTTTGTTGCGGTAAAGCGCGATAACACGAAGTCTCTAAAATCATAATGCTGGTGATCGTATGCGCGCACATGCCAGCGTAAGCCGTTGTTAACTAGTGCATGGGGTTCAATAATTCTGTCATGTTGCGGGTCTTCGCTGTGGCTGAGTGAATGATACTTTACCTGTAGCTGCTTGTTGTTTTTCATCGCCTGAATTAATGGCGCTAAAATGTTTTTGTCAGGTAGACGCACAGGGTAGGGGATACTTTCTACACTAACGCCATAAATGGGCTGTTTACCTGAAGGGTTGTCAACAGACAATAAATTTTGTGCAAACATATTTAGAACAGTGCGCGGGCTTAAATCGGCAAATACTTCGTCGAACTGGTTGCTGGGTACAAAGCTGAATAGGCTGGGGTTGTATTCAAGGTTACCCGGTGCCAGGTCATTATAGAGCTTCAGGTCTTTGGTCGCCGCCGGGTCGGAAATGCCATAGGCTTTTGCCAGCACGCTACGGCTAATGCTGCCGCTGTAGTAGGCCATTATCTCGATAAACTGTAACCGCTGGCGAGTGGCGAATTTAATTTCGTGTAGCATTTTAATGTTATCGGCCATGATGCTCTTTCTATTTGCAGGTGCGGTTTCATTCGCACTGATGTTTCGGTCAATAGTGCGATGAATTCGCACTTACAGTATAAGTATATATAAGTCATGATGATAAAACCAATATAGCTAATACTTTTTATTAACATGATAAAAAGTATTGACATCATAAAATGTATCCACTAATCTACAGCTATACCGCAACGCAGTAACTGCGTTATGTAAATTGGCCAGTCTGGCTCAACACATTATTAATGATTAGGGGAATACCGATGGATGATAATAAAAAGAAAGCACTAAGCGCGGCACTGAGTCAGATTGAGAAGCAGTTTGGTAAAGGCTCGGTTATGCGCATGGGTGACTCTGTTAATGCGGGGATCGAGGCAATTTCCACTGGTTCTATTGCGCTGGATGTGGCGCTGGGCATAGGCGGGCTGCCTAAGGGCCGGGTTGTTGAAATCTACGGCCCTGAATCATCAGGTAAAACCACGCTTACTCTGCAGGTGATTGCAGAAGCGCAAAAGGCCGGTGGCACCTGTGCGTTTGTGGATGCGGAGCATGCGCTGGATCCTTCCTACGCTGAAAAGTTAGGGGTAAATGTGGATGAGTTGCTGGTGTCGCAGCCGGATACCGGTGAGCAGGCGCTGGAAATTACCGATATGCTGGTGCGCTCGGGTGCGGTCAGTGTGCTGGTTATTGATTCGGTGGCGGCGTTAACGCCGAAGGCTGAAATTGAGGGTGACATGGGTGATTCGCACATGGGCTTACAGGCACGTTTATTAAGTCAGGCGCTGCGTAAGTTAACCG
>CAZHEA010000081.1:0-13302 GCA_964531165.1 uncultured Thiotrichaceae bacterium | reverse complement strand
TTAACAGGTCAACCGCTTTAGAGTAATCAGGCTTTTCAGTGTAATCCATAATGCCTGGATGCTCTCTAAACTGGCGACGTACTTCCTCTACAATGTCTCCCGCTGCACGACCTACCGCTTCCATTGCCATTGCACCGAACAGGTAAGGAATTAAACCACCGATAAACAGACCGATAATAACCATGTGGTTAGACAGGTCGAAAGTGGCAGCCTGGCCATTAGCTGCTAATGTGTGCGTGAAATCTGCAAACAGAACCAGTGTTGCAAGACCAGCTGAGCCAATCGCATAACCTTTAGTTACCGCTTTCGTTGTATTACCTACCGCATCAAGTGCATCGGTTGTTTTACGAACCTCTTCAGGAAGCTCAGCCATTTCAGCGATGCCACCTGCGTTATCTGTAATCGGGCCGTATGCGTCAAGTGCTACGATAATACCTGTCATAGATAACATGGATGTTGCTGCAATTGCGATACCGTATAAACCGGCTAGTTCGTACGCACCCCAGATAGAGGCGCAGATTGAAAGCACAGGCATCGCCGTAGATTTCATTGAAAGACCTAAACCCGCGATCACGTTAGTGCCATCACCGGTGAGAGAGGCTTTAGCAATGTTTTTAACAGGAGAGTATTCAGTTGCGGTGTAGTACTCGGTAATTACGATCATCGCAATAGTCAGCGCTAAACCAATTAACGCAGCGTAGTAGAACTCAGTTGCACCAACAACCGCACCACTATCTAGTGTTAATGCAACGTCGCCCATCATATTCATCGTTACAAAGTAGAAAGCAACGGCAGAGAAAAGAGCTGCAACAATCGTTCCTTTGTAAAGCGCATTCATAATTTTTGCGCCGTCAGATGTTTTCACGAAGAACGTACCGATAATAGAACCGATGATAGAAACACCACCCAGAACTAATGGGTAAGTTACCGCAAGCTCACCGATATCAGACATAACCAGGCCGCCTAATAACATAGTCGCAATAATGGTTACCGCGTATGTTTCAAACAGGTCAGCTGCCATACCGGCACAATCACCTACGTTGTCACCCACGTTATCAGCAATAGTTGCAGGGTTACGTGGGTCATCCTCAGGAATGCCGGCTTCAACTTTACCGACGATGTCAGCGCCTACGTCTGCACCCTTAGTGAAGATACCGCCACCTAAACGCGCGAAGATCGAAATTAATGAGCCACCAAATGCCAGACCCACTAATGCATGTAATGCTTCATCTTGCGAAACATCCATAACAGTCGTTAGTACTGCGTAATAACCTGCAACACCTAAAAGGGCAAGACCAACCACTAACATACCAGTGATCGCGCCGCCTTTGAAAGCGATTTGTAAAGCCGGGTTAATACCGTCTTTAGCGGCTTCTGCAGTACGAGAGTTAGAGCGAACCGATACATGCATACCGATGTAACCCGTTGCGCCAGAAAGGATTGCACCAAGGGCAAAACCAATTGCACTATACCAGCCAAGCGCAAAGCCCATCGCGATAAATAGAACTGCACCTACCATACCGATTGTTGTGTACTGGCGAGCCAGATAAGCGATTGCGCCTTCCTGTACCGCGTTAGCGATTTCCACCATTTTCTCGTTGCCCATGGGCTTGGATAAAATAGTGAATATTGAAATGATGCCGTAAGCAATGCCTATTAAAGCACACACTAAAGCGATTAATAGTCCTGTGGACATAAGTCTGACTCCCCAACTTTATTTATGATTAAAAAATATTTGAGTCAGATTATTATATGCTGCTTAAATCTGGCTCGTCGAAAGCAATTTTTTTACAGTTAAATCTATGTTTTTATTTTAAATTTTTCTGTTACAGCTAAATTGAAATCGGATGCCTGACTATAGGCTGTATTATTAAACTGGAATATTGATATCAATCAATTTCATTCCAATGCCGTTTCAATTCGTAACGAGTTTTATTTATACGGGCAAAAGTTTTTTGTATGTATGTGTCTGCTATTTTTATTATTTATACATTCTTTCAAATTTAGTGCCCGGTATAAAACCCCATAGTTCTTCTAAACCAAATTCACGAATCACACTGTCAACCGCAGTCTGACCTTCATCGTTTTGTAATTCGCCCAAAACAATTTTTGTTGATGTCTGGTTATAACCACCGGCTATTGCTACGTGGTCGGCGATCATTTCTCTGGCTTTTTCTAGTGTCATTTTAAATGTATTTTTGTTTATTTCATAAAAAAGGAGAAGTTAACTAACTTCTCCTTTGATTTTTTAAATCTCGAATTTCTCGAGTTTTTGATCAACCGACTGTAACTTCAATGTTACATAATCCGGCATGCCGTTCGCCTTGTATGGAGGATAGGCTTCACCCTTAATCAGTGGATAAAGATAATCTTTACAACCCTGGGTAATACCAAAACCATCTTCGGTGATATATTCCATTGGCATCATTTTCTCAACGTTGGCCACATCTGCTAAATTGGCTTTACCAATTTTCCATTCATATGGATCATTTGAAATACGATCTACAGTAGGCATGATTGCATTTTCACCAGCAATAGCAAACTCAACGGCTTTTTCACCTAGTGCATAAGCCTGTTCCACATCAGACTCTGATGCTAAATGACGAGCAGCACGTTGTAAGTAATCTGCAACCGCCCAATGGAATTTATAACCTAATGCTTCTTTAATCATGTTAGCAACAACCGGCGCTGCGCCACCTAATTGTGCGTGACCAAAGTTATCGCGTGTGCCTTGTTCGGCCAGGAACTTACCGTCAGGGTAATGGATGCCTTCAGAAACTACGATAGTGCAGAAGCCGTGCTCTTTAACCTTGGCATCAACCTGTGCCATGAATTTATCCTGATTAAACTCAATTTCAGGAAACAGAATAACAACCGGAATACCTTCGTCTTCAATTAAACCGCCGGCAGCTGCAATCCAGCCCGCGTGACGACCCATTACTTCCAGTACGAAAACTTTGGTCGATGTTTTAGCCATTGAACGTACATCGAAAGAAGCTTCTAATGCAGAAATCGCAATGTATTTTGCAACTGAGCCAAATCCGGGGCAGTTATCTGTAATGGGCAGATCGTTATCCACCGTTTTAGGTACGTGAATTGCCTGTACCGGGTAACCCATTTTTTCAGATAGCTGAGATATTTTGTAACAGGTGTCTGCAGAGTCGCCGCCGCCGTTATAAAAGAAGTAGCCGATATTGTGTGCTTTGAATACTTCAATTAAACGTTCGTATTCTGCTTTGTTGTCTTCCAGACTTTTTAATTTAAAACGGCAAGAACCAAAACCGCCGGATGGCGTGTGTTTAAGTGCTGCAATATCTTCAGATGATTCAAGATTAGTATCAATTAAATCTTCTTCGAGTGCGCCGATAATGCCGTTGCGTCCGGCATAAACATTAGCAATTTTGTCCGGGTGTTTGCGGGCAGTTTCAATTACGCCACAGGCCGATGCGTTGATAACCGCGGTTACGCCGCCGGATTGTGCGTAGAATGCATTTTTAGCGCTCATTTGATTTCCTCATTAATAGTATTCTGTTGGTATTCTCAGAATTGATAAATTCTAAAAACCATTTAAATTTTAGGAAATAATAATGAAGCAAGCAGGGGAGAGGCACAAATTAAGCTTATTTATGTTGCCCCTAGTGTGGGTTATGAGGTGTGTATCGCGAGACGGGAGACGGAATTAATGTATTCTAATATTAGAATGAGCGGTTATAGAAATACGGGTCTGTCTTCAGGCTGCGATTAGTGAGATGGGCTTGAGCTTAACAGAGGTAATCAGAGCATTCTTGTGTTATTCAGGTATCAATGATTAATCCTTCTGGCTAAGGTCGTAGATATTTTTTTATTTTATTTTTTATTCGCTTACGTATTGATACTTTCCTGGGCTGTATGCATTTTGTTATTTTAGATAGTCGTTCCGCACAGGGTAGTTCAATATTATTAGTTTGAGCATATTTGTACAATTGTCTCCATTCAGCGAGAGCGACTTCGCTAACGAGAGATATTTTTGAGAGATCTTCCGTTATGTTCGAATCAGGAAAGCATGCCGGAACAGGTTCGCCAGCTGCTAAGAAATTGAATTTGGTTCTCACGCACTTTTCACATTGTCCGCAATTTTTATCTTTTAAGTCTCCCTGCCAGCAGACACGTAAATGATTAACACCAGTACTCCAGCTGGAAATCTCTTTTATTTTTTCCGTTCTGTTATAGCCTGCACCATCATGGATAATATTGAATGCTGAAGAGCTTAATAAATGATCGGTAATGGGGGAGGATCCCCAGGGTATAACTAATGAATCGTAGGGTTCACTGCTACCAATAATGCCGGTTCCGGTAACTGTTTTGAAATTGCATAGAGCAGATGCTAAAGCACATGCACAGGCATGCTCCCAACTGGCTTTAGAAATTTGACGGTAGTTTGTGGTAATGGGCTCTAGTTTTACATGGATATCGTCTAAGGTTTTTTCAGCTGTTTTTCGGGCATTCTCAAATGCCGTCTCATCATTAAGGGGAATGTCAAAGCCATGAACAATAGCGCAGAGCTTTATCTCCTGAGACCGGTGGCTGCAGAGTTTCCGGGTATGACGCCAGACGGAAAAGGTCGCATCCACGCCACCTGAAAAAGCACAGATGGCACCATCAGCAGATACGTTATCGTTCTTAATGGTGTCTACCGTTATGTTGATACAACTATAAATATGTGGAAGCCATTTATGCCATGCTGACTGATATTCGACCAGGTTGCTTAGTAGCTGTTTTGAAACCTGTCCCTTGATGATGATATCCCTGTTTTCCGCCATGGCATCCATTATTACGCCGAGTAAATAGCTTTCACAATCAGCATCTTCGGGGAGGGGGATTGATTTACTAAATTTAAACCATAGCTCAGACTGGTTGATCAGCTTGTCATTATTATAGCGTTTTATCAGGCATCGCCGAATCTGGTGGTGCCTGGTTATTTCTATTTCTGAAGGCTCAATAACGATCTGCTTCATTAACGGGTATTCCTTAACTTTCTTTTTAATCATCACCTTATGCGATGATGCTCTGGCATAACATGATTAATATTATTTACGGTTTATATCAGTATAAAATACGCCATCTCAATTAAAGAATGAAAGGCGATAAACCTGAATGTAGGGCATAAAACCTGAAGTCGTTATGTATGTGAAATGAAAATAAGGTTTTGTGCCTGTTTAAAATGGATTATTTAACCTCAGTTCCCCGCGGTAAGCTACCGTCATGGTTTTCTTCTTCTATCTGTATTTCCCGGTGCTGATCCGATTGCACCTGTAGTAATGAAATAATACAGTCACCAATATCATCATACTCATGCACGCCAGTACCATATTGCTGATAGCCTTTATAAAAAAACTGACAGCGATAGCTCTGTACCGCGGATTTAAAAATAATATAATTACAACCTTGGTACTGCCAGATCACTGCCGGGCACTCAGTGGTTTCTTTGTCGCCCATGTGCAGGCGAATTTCGGTATCAGCAAATTGCAGCTCTATTTCATTGTCTTTACCCCAGCGTTCTTTAAGGGTGCTTTCAATGGTCCAGATTTCAGATTGGGTGAAGTCGGCGATGTTTGACATGGTTTACTACTGGCTATTAATAACGCGGTGAAGAATATATGAATTGGCGGCAAATTACTATTGCGGGTTAGCACCTGTCCATCTGACTTTATCGGTGAATTGATCCGGTTTTCAGATGGACAAAGGACTTTATTGTATTGTTTGTGCCCCGCTATCTTCTGTTAATACAACGGTGCCGGTAATGCTGCTGGGCACTTGAGCCTGTGGTGCGTTAATCTGGTAAGAGCTGATTGCGCCGGTGGCATTGGGGCCAACAAACAGAACACTGGCCTCACCATTACAGATACCCCCCGGGCAGCCGCCGGTGCCATCGATTAGAAAGCTGCTGTTTAGAGCCGCAAATGGTACAGGGGATATTATGCCGGCGGTATAGGTGACAGTGACAGCGAATCCGCTACTGGCATCGATGACGGATGCGTTCACGTCGTAGCTGGTTATTTCCTGGGTGACAAAGTCTGCGCTCATGAAAACATTGGCAAAGTTGGTTCCGCTATTTCCCAGATTATCCGTCGGCAGGGTGCCGCCGGTGGAGGTATAGGAGGTAAAACTGCCCTTAATACCGCCTAAACTCGCCAGTTGACTCGGGGAGGTTATGTTTTCACTATAAATAAAATGCAGGTTTTGTAATGCGTCAACCGGATTACCGTCTCTACGTACCGTAAAGTCTCCATTCCAGCGACCCCAGTTTACGCCCAGATTCAGGTCTTTACCTAAATCAGACGGTACACCAATCGGGATGCCATCTGCGGATGCGGCGATAAAATCATTGGTTACATCCCGTAGTAGCTCACCGTCAAAAAAGGTTTCTGCAATGGCAATAGGGGTGCGTTGTGGCCCTAAAGCGATATTGTTTTTATTTAACGGGCTAACCAGTATCGGCGCCGCTGTGCCAGTGAGTAAGCCAGAGAAGCTATCGATTTCATTAAAGCCAATTAAGACCGCCGAGCCATTGGGGGCTAGATCGATAAGATCCTGAAAATCGGAGAACGGGGGCAATACAAAGTCTCTTGGCAATACAATGGGCTTTTTAACCGGATTAGGCTGGTTAGGTTCAAAGATAACCGCATAGCGACGTACCCGGGATTTAACTTTTTTATTGGGCGCCTGGTCTGCATGCTGCTCCTCATGATCCTGCTGTGGCGAGTCTTTTGCTGCTCCGTGATTAAGAATGTGAGGCGGCAGCAGTGTTTCCCGGGGGAGCGCACTGGCGGATGTCAGGTGAAAAAACTGATCATTATTAAAACTGTGTACACCACTCTGGTTTTCAATAACGATACTGCCATCGGCAACCCCGCCGTATAATCCATCTTCTACCTGTTCACCATCACCATTGCAGCTGTCCTGCTGGCACAGTACCAGTGAGTAGTGGGTGCCGCGAATACCAATGGTCGCCATACTGGTACGTACCTGGTAGTTCTGTTTATTGAGGTGACCAATGGCACCGGTGACGGTTCGAAAGCCACCCTTTAATAATTCTATTACACTGCGTTCATTGCCGTCTTCACTGCCGTTGTAATTGTATTCGGCAATTTTGATACTGGTATAGGGGCGCAGTGATAACAGGGCGCCGTCTTTCAGACGAATCTGAGTGTGGCTGCGGCCACCGGTGGCGAGGGTGTCACCACGATAAACAGAGGAGCGACGCTGTAATTCCCGTGTGGCACCGCGGTTCTGAGCGGTGAGGTCACCTATATTAATGACAACCTGACCGACCACATCTTCCGGGTCCGGGCGATTAAAGCTGGTTGTATCCGGTGGTGTATCGAGGGTTGGCTCGGGTGTATCTGCAATGTCGTCCGATAAGGTTGCTGCTTCTGTAGCCGGTTCAATGGCCGGTTTTGCAGCGGCTTCTGGTAGTGCTACAGGTGCGCTAACAACGGCAGCGGGTTTGGGCTGTGCGGCATAATCGGGTAGTTGTAATGAGTCGCCCACTGAAATATTGCCGGTGCCATTTTTAAAAACCTCCGGGTTCTGCTGTACCAGTGCCTTGCGTAACTCGGCCTGTTTTTTTGCGCTTTCGGGGTAAATCGTGCGGGCAATCTTATACAGTGAGTCGCCGGGCTTGATTACCCAGTGGCTGCCGTCAATGATTTCAGCGGATAATGCGCTGGAAAACAGGCAGCTGAATAACAGGCTGCTAATGTAATTTTGGTATCTGTGTGTGCGAGTGAGGTTGTCCATAGTGTTTCTCTAAAATAATTTTTAATAGCGTTAAAAAGTATAGTTAACGGTCATATTGATTATATTGCGCTCATAGCTGCGCAGGTTATCGGTTGAGTCATTTTTGGTGTATCCATAACGTGTATTCAGTCGCCATTTGCGTGCAAATGCCCAGATCAGGTTTAGATCGGCGGTGTTGTAGTCATCATCTCGTTCGGAGTAATCACTGTTCTGCGTGCCGATAGCGGTTTGTAGGGCAAGGGTGTTGGTGAAATTAAGTACCAGCCCGAGGCGCAGGCTGTAAATATCCCGTTCCGCCTCTCTCAGTGAAATCGGGTTGGATGAATCCTCCGCGCTCTCTGTTCCCAGACTGAGGGTAGTAAATAACAGAGGCTGTAAATACGATGAAAACGCGTGGGTGTAATTCATGCCAAGGGTAATCAGGTCAGAGTTTCTAAACGCCAGATCAGGGTAATCAAACTGGGCATACTGCAGTGAAGAGTTAAAACTGGATTGTTGTGACAGGGTGTATTGCCAATTCAGGTTAATACCACTTAATGTCCGGAAGCTGTCGCCATCAAGATTGAATTGCTGTGCAATTATCTCTGCTTTGTATTTGCTGGCGGCCTGTAAATGGGCAATACCCAGCTGGATGGTGCCGGTGGCAGTGTCAAATTCGCTTAAATCCTGGTTTTTGCGAAAATCGCCGGAGAGAGTAGATTCAAATAACCACCCCGGACTCATCGGGTGAATATAGGTCCATCCGCCACTGATTGAGGCGTAATTATCATCTTTGGCTTCGCTGTCCGGCAGGGATAAGTTCTCATCTACCCCTACATTGACATTATCGTCAGCACCCAGAGAAAACTCCATATAGCCACTATGAGTAGGACGATAACGTGATTCATTAATACGAATTCTATCCAGATAGGCTTCTGCGGTATCTTTCACTATCGGTGGCGGGTTGTCTTTTAGTACCGCTTGAAAAGTTTCTCTGGCAAGGGCGTACTCCTGCAAAATAAAGTAGCCACGGGCCAGCTCTATGCGGGCAACCTGATCTTGCGGAAAAACCAGTAAAACCCGTTCCAGTGCAAATGTGCCTTCACTGGCATGGCCGGTATCGATAGCCGATACACCGTAAAAATAATCAAAGTACGGGTCGCCTTCCATTTCAGCTTGATGCTGATGGGCATATTCATAGGATTGAGCGCGCTTATAGTTTTCAAATAAGGATTGCAGGTGTTTGATATCAAAGCCATCGGTCCCGGCAAACAGAGCCTGTGGCAATGAAATCAGGAGCACAAGCAGAGCTGTAGTGTATTGAGTCATTTTCATTTTACTTGTCGTTTTATTAAGAACCTGTGAATAGTATAGATATTGGAGGGGTAATATGCCAAACAAAATGTCTATTTTAAAAAATATTGTATTAATTTGATGTGCGTCCGGTACCAACAGAAATAAACCCTGTCCGGCTGTATATTCCGTTGAATTCCCTGTAATATCCAAAATTCGAAAATTCACCCTATTTTAGACAATAAAGTTAAACAGCAGGATATCCATCAATGACCGACGCACTCGCCGGTTTACACATTAAATCTATTAGTTGCACCCGAGGTTATCGAGATTTGTTTACCAATCTCGACTTTCAACTGTGCCCGGGGCAGGTGCTGCGGGTAGAGGGTAAAAATGGCAGCGGTAAAACCAGCCTGTTGCGTATTATGGCGGGTCTGGCACAGCCATTAGAAGGCGAGGTATTGTGGCAGGGGCGTAAAATTCATCACACCGAATCAGACTATCTACAAAATTTACTGTTTCTGGGGCACCGTGCGGGCATTAAATATGAGCTCACACCGGTTGAAAACCTGTGCATGGCAAAATCGCTGCACGGCAGCAAAACTGAAGATGGTATTGAAGAAGCGCTTTATCAGGTGGGCCTGTATGGTTTTGAAGATATTCCTTGTGGACAGTTATCCGCTGGGCAAAAGCGTCGGGTGGCATTGGCTCAGTTGTTTTTGACCCATGCTAAGTGCTGGATTTTAGATGAACCTTACACCTCGCTGGATGTGGCGGCTGTGGCGATGCTGGAAAAACGCTTCGCCGAACACATTAATCAGGGTGGCATGCTGGTGATTACTTCGCACCAGCCGGTAACATTAGAAGCAGGAGATCAGCACCGGCTGGTTCTGCCCAAAACTCAGCTGGAGCCTATAACATGAGTGTTTCAGTCACGCCACCATCATCATTTGCAGCATTTATATCCCTTATTAAGCGTGATTTAATGCTGTCTTACCGGCATCGCAATGAATTACTGAATCCGCTGTTATTTTTTGTAATTGTGGTGACGCTGTTCCCATTGGGAGTATCCCCAGAAAAAACATTACTACAGACGATGGCGCCGGGGGTAATATGGGTGGCGGCGTTGCTGGCAGCAATGTTATCGCTGGATACTTTGTTTAAGTCAGATTATGAAGACGGTACGCTGGAGCAAATGATGCTCAGCCCGCATTCCAACGCATTACTGGTGCTGGCGAAAATTATCAGTCACTGGCTGGTAACCGGCGTGCCGATTATATTAATGGCCCCTCTACTTGGCTTGTTTATGTTTATGCCGGCGGAAGGGGTGAGTACCCTAATGCTGACCCTGTTATTAGGCACGCCTATCTTAAGTTTAGTGGGTGCAATTGGGATGGCGTTAACACTTGGACTGAACCGTGGCGGTATGTTGTTGTCTTTGTTAGTGCTTCCCCTGTATATTCCGGTGTTGATCTTTTCCGCGAATGCGGTGGATGCGAGTATGGCGGGGCTGGAAATTAAAGGTCAGATCTACTTTTTAAGTGCATTACTGGTGTTGTCGATTACGCTGGCACCGCTGGCCGCCGCCAGTGCTTTAAAGATCAGTATTGAGTAAAGCAGTTTTATTTGTGCCTGAACGTGAATTATCGCGAATGTTTTTGTTTGAGTGATTGATGCACACTGCGTTATTGCGATGTGCAATTGTGTTGTTGCTCCCCTCTTAGAAAAAGAGGGGCTGGGGGAAATTTAATGGGGAGGCTTAAGCCTCTCTAAATATCTAAATCCCCTCAGTCCGCCTTTTTTAAGAGGGAAGCAACAGCGTATTAAGTTTTAAATTAAATATATATTAAAAAGAGTTATGAAATTACCCGCAATTGTCCATAAGTTTTCGTCACCAAAAAATTTCTACATCATGTCAGGAAAAATGATTCCCTGGTTTGTGTGGAGTTTTTTATTGAGTTTGATTTTCGGTCTGTACTACGGCTTTTTTGTCGCCCCTACGGATTATCAGCAGGGTGAAAGTTATCGCATAATGTTCATTCATGTGCCCGCCGCGTGGATGTCGATGTTCATTTATATAGTGATGGCAGTATCCGGTGGCGTGGGCTTAATCTGGCGTATTAAAACGGCTGATTTAATGGCGAGTGTGAGTGCACCGATTGGAGCGGCGTTTACTTTGCTGGCATTAATCACCGGTTCACTCTGGGGTAAACCCATGTGGGGAACCTACTGGGTGTGGGATGCACGACTGACGTCTGAATTAATTTTACTGTTTTTATATTTAGGTTTTATTGCACTGCAGGCATCGATTGAAGATCCGCGAAATGCGGCGCGTGCCGGAGCCATCCTTGCCATTGTGGGTATCGTTAATATTCCGATTATTCATTATTCGGTTGAATGGTGGAGTACGTTACACCAGGGCGCAACGGTAACCAAAATGGATAAACCTTCTATTCATATTGATATGTTGATTCCCCTGCTAGTGATGGCGGTGTCATTTAAATTATATTATGCCGCCAGTGTATTAATGCGAGCGCGGGGTGAAATTTTACGCCGCGAGCAAAATACGCGCTGGGTGAAGGAGATAGTAGAAAATGAGCGCTAGTGAATTTTTTCATATGGGTGGCTATGCGGTTTATGTCTGGTCGTCTTATGGTGTTGCTTTAGTGTTATTAGGCTGGACTTTTCTCAGTCCGATTTTTACCAAGAAAAGCATTATTAAAGAGTTGAAAATAAAGTACCGCCAGCAGCAACGCCAGAAGCAGGAAAACCCATAAAAGTATAGTCTAGTAAAAGTAAAGTCCAGTAAAAGAAAGTATGGAGTAGTATTTTAGCTCCCCTCTTAGAAAAAGAGGGGCTGGGGGAGATTTGAAATTTTAAATACTTAAATCCCCATCGGCTCCTTATTGTTAAGAGAGGAAATTCAAACCTTAAAAGTGATACTAACTGTTTCAAACAGTGTTTGATCAGTAAATTAATCAGAGAGTTAAAAAGCATGACAGCCCGCCAGAAAAGAATGATGTTTGTTGTCTTATTAGTGATAGGCGTAGGTGTTTTCATTACTTTAATAATGAAAGCCCTCAATGAAAACATGAATCACTTTTATAGCCCTAGCGAAATACTGCAGGGCAAAGCGCCTAAAGAGCGTAACTTTCGTATTGGTGGACTCGTGGTAACCGGCAGTGTGAGACGCGATACACAAAGTTTAAAAATTGAATTTGATTTAACCGATGGCGCAAAAAACTTTCCGGTTTTATATGTCGGAATATTACCGGATTTATTTCGTGAAGGGCAGGGGATCGTGGCCACTGGTAAGTTAAATGGTAATGTTTTTGTGGCCGAGGAAGTGCTGGCAAAACATGATGAAAACTATATGCCGCCGGAAGTTGCCGATGCATTGAAAAAAGCCGGAAAGTGGAAAGAAGGTGATACGCAAATGATGAAGCATCCTGAAAATGTACCGGTGGGTGAGGGCAATCCTTACCCCGGTAGTCAACCTGCTGCAAAATCCGGAGAATAAAATGATTCCAGAAATTGGTCACTTTGCATTAATTCTTGCGCTGGTTTTAGCTTTAATACAAGGAGTTGTGCCATTGATTGGGGCACAGAAAAAAATCTCCAGTTGGGTTGAAGTTGCAGCACCGGCAGCGATAGGGCAAACCCTGTTTATCGTTATTAGTTTTATCTGTTTAACTTATGCGTTTTTAACGGATGACTTTTCTGTAGGTTATGCAGCTCGACAATCGAATACTGAATTACCGGTGATGTATAAAATTTCGTCGGTGTGGGGCGGACACGAAGGTTCGTTATTATTGTGGACCATGTTTTTAGCAATGTGGACGGCGGCGGTTGCGCTGTTTAGTCGAGCTATGCCGCTTATTATGCGCGGTCGGGTGATTGCGATAATGGGCCTGGTGAGCGTAGGGTTCTTATTGTTCACTCTGTTGACATCTAATCCGTTTGATCGCCTTTTTCCAGCACCCATGGAAGGTCGAAGTTTAAATCCATTACTGCAGGATTTTGGCTTAATCATTCACCCGCCTATGTTGTATATGGGTTATGTCGGATTCTCAGTGGCATTTGCATTTGCAATTGCAGCAATGCTCGGTGGTCGTCTGGATTCGGCGTGGGCTAAATGGTCGCGTCCGTGGACAAATATCGCCTGGGTATTTTTAACAATCGGTATTGCACTGGGAAGCTGGTGGGCTTATTACGAGCTTGGCTGGGGTGGCTGGTGGTTCTGGGATCCGG
>CAZHEA010000080.1:0-13378 GCA_964531165.1 uncultured Thiotrichaceae bacterium | reverse complement strand
GGACCCGCAGACTTAATCAAGAACATGAAGAAGATTCAGTCACAAAGTACCTCTAACCCCACCTCCATTTCACAGGTAGCGGCACAGGCCGCACTGGAAGGCGATCAGTCGCGTTTAGCCGAAATGAATACGGCCTTTAGAGAGCGTCATGATTTTGTACTGGCGGAGCTTAATAAAATTGATGGAGTAGAAAGCATTGCCAGTGACGGCACTTTCTATATCTTTCCCGATTTCAGCAAAGTCATGCAGAAAATGGGCATAGCGAACGATGTAATACTGGCAGAGAAAATTCTTGCCGAAGCCGAAGTGGCATTAGTCCCCGGCTCAGCATTCGGCAGTCCGGGGCATATGCGCATCTCTTTTGCCACCGATATGGGCAGTTTGCAGAAGGCATTGCAACGCATTAAAAGTTTTGTTAAATAATTGTTAGAAAATCAGTAAATTAGGGTTGACCGCTAAGGGGTGAATCAGTAATATAGCGCACCTCGAAACGACGTAGTTTCGAGGTGCGCAAGCCGGTTAATTTATACGGGCTGATTGCAAATCTCTACTATTCCCTGATAGCTCAGTTGGTAGAGCAACGGACTGTTAATCCGTTTGTCGCTGGTTCGAGTCCAGCTCGGGGAGCCATATACGAAAGGGCCTCATGGATTGAGGCCTTTTTTTATGCCTGCGATTTAACAATCCAGGCACTGTAAAACACAGTGCTTTTTATCGCACTATTTAATGAATACCCTTACTCAGATCTGGAAACAGCTGGCTCAGGAAGTCAATACATTGAAGTACTGATAAGCTTTGAATCATTTATTCTGACTAAAATAGATACAGCGGACATAAACAAAGAGCCATGACTGATTTAAGTACCTCAACTCATAAGTGTATTTTTATACGCCTATCCAGTAACTTGTTACACCTAAAGACGCTAACTCCCCACCACACGCATTCGGGGTGATAGTTTAAATGAGTATTTAATATTTCGACTTATACCTACTCTCACGTCACGGACAACCCGCTGTTTTTCTGAAAATTCAGCTATAATTTTATTTTTATCATTATTGAATCAGCAGAATAAGCTGTGGTTATTATATTATTGTGCATGATTTGCCCCCCTTATATATTTTAGTTCTTGACGACCATCAGCTATTTTCTGAAGGTCTTGCCTCCTTACTTAAAAGCCACCTGCAACAATATGAAATCGTATTAGTGCATACACTAAAAGAAACCGAACAAAGCTTACGCAACTCAACACCGGCACTGATATTACTGGATTTAAACTTACAAAATGAAAATGGGCTTAATCTATTAAGGTATTTGAAACCACAGGACTTTCCACCGCCCTGTCTGGTTATATCATCTGAAATTGATATTCAGGTTATCGCCGCCTGCCTGGCATTAAATGCAGCCGGCTTTGTGCACAAGTCAAGCAGTACAGAAGTGTTAGTTGAAGCGGTTGAAACCGTATTAAACTCCGGCTTCTATCTTTCGAAGGAAATAAAAAAACAGCTCGATCAGTTAAGTCAGAATTATAAACCGTATAGAAACGAATATAACTTAACCGAACAGGAAGTAAGTATTCTTGGTCACTTACAAACCGGTATCGCCAACAAAGCCATTGCAGAAATAATGTGTATTAGCCAACATACAGTTAAATACCATTTAGCCAATATTTATAAAAAATTAAATGTAAAGAACCGAACTGAGTGCATCAACGTTGCCAGCAGTCTGGGGCTCATCTCATAAAGCGCATTATTCAACTTCACGTTTAATAGCCTTATTGATAGTGGACCGTAACAAAGCGGGAGATATATTCGCGCCTATGTACCAGACATTACCTTTTCGATAATTTTTATCATTCTTCTGTGTTGACACAACGATAACCGGCACCTCACCAACAAACATTTTTTCCAGATCAGGCGACATTTCTGCGTCCAACATATACAGTTTAAACGTTTTTTTATTATCCATTAGTAGTACATTGTTTTTGATCGGACTATCAACTACATCTATTCCCCAGCGTTTAAACAAATCAAGCATACTATCTGGAATTAAAACATCATTAAGTTGAAAACACTTAACTTCCTCTAGTCCTTGAAGATAAAAGCTATTATTAACTGGCGAACGAGGTTTTGAACTTATTAGCGGTATACTTAACACAACACGCGTTCCAGACGCTGGCTGACTACTTATTTTAAAATCAATATCAAGCAGATAACATAGCCGGCTAACAATATCGAGGCCAACACCTAAACCGGTAGAAATACGCTGTTTATTTAAATTTAACTGGTAGAAAGGTTTAATAATATTATTTATTTCGCTTTCAGGTATACCACAACCAGTATCAATAATTTCTATAACCAGACAGGCAGCGTCATTAACTACTTTTAATTCAACGCTTCCAGCAGAGGTGTTTTCAACTGCATTAATTAACAAATTCCTTAAAATACGCTGCAACAAAAGCTCATCAGTTTGTACTGTCACATTTTTTTCTTCTACATGCACTGTAAAATTTAATTGCTTCTGTACCGCAAATAATTTTATTTGTGATGACACATCAGATATGAGCTCATCCATCTCAACACAGGTATAGTTTGCCTTTATTTTATTCGACTCAAGCAACTCATAGCCCTGCAACTCATCAAAAAACAAATTAACACTACGCAAACATGACTGCACCTGTAACTTCAGCTCTGACGATGGCGTCTCAATTAACTGTTCTACCGCGATACCTAAAGCACTAATCGGTTGCCGCAGGTCGTGTGTTGTACTGATCAAAAGCTTTCTTCTCGATTCACCAAGCTCCTCGGCCAGTACTTTACTGTCACTTAAGTACTTAATTTGCGACATATATTTGAACAGCATATAAGTAAATAAACACACCAGAACAAAAATCATTAACGGTACAATGAGCGTATAAAACCATGAAAGATTATTGTTAATATTCGCACTAATAACCCAACTAGAATTTGAAAATTCAATTTTTTCAGAAATACTATTATCACTAATAGAAATATCACTAGCACCATACAAGTTTGAAACAACTCCTGCCTGTTTAGTGTTTTTCGTAATCTTAAATTCCTGACCTGATAAAATACGTTCAAACTGCATGTTTTCAACAACCATATCCCAGTCAATCACCACTGATAGCTGCCCCCAATAGAATCCATCAGTAGTAAAAATGGGCGTTCTAATAATTATCCCTCTGCCTCCCTGCACTAGTTCAATTAGATCACTAATCACCGTTTCGCCGGTTTCTCTGGCCTGCCTGAAGGTTTTATCTTTCACCGAATTAAAGCGGATACCTATAGCCGCCTCATTACCTTCAAGCGGGCATACTTTTATTAACTCATCACCTTCTATTAAGCTAAAGTTTTTTACGTAATTCGTCTCCTGTAAAAGATTAGAAACTATATAATTAAATGAAGAGCTAGATATACCACCCTCTTCACTAATTTTAGCCACCAGTCCATAACTAAGATAAATGGGCTTTTTAATCACATCTTCAAGCTGTATCACCGCCGCATGTAACTCTTTTTTAAAAATTTGAGAAGATTCAACATTGTGATTAAAGCGAATAAAATAATAGGTGGAGAGAATGCTAACCAACAAAACGAAACCAACTGTATTGGCAACATACATTGCGAGAGAAGGATGTTCAATAATGAGTTTTTTATATGCAAATTTCATTTACAGATTATAACAGTGACTCTATAAAAAGCACGAATACCACTAAGCCGGTATCCGCACTTTATGTCAGGTACTTTTTATAAATTAAATATTTCTAAAATCATGATAGGCTTTCAAAGCACTAAAGTAAAAATGAAATAACTGATGATAGCCCATCAGGCCTTTTTTCTTAATTTGTTTAAGTGAACTTAAAACACAATGCGAGTAATCGTGTGGATTTAAACTCATATCATCATAGCTGCACGATATTTCAGGAAATACAACACTCTCGGATGCATGCACGTAATACAACTTATTTTTTACACCACCCGGCCACAACACATCAATTGTACCGTGGCTGGCAGAACCAAGACCAAAGGTTTTTTGCAGAGCATTTTGCGATGCATAACTTGAACCGGCGATTACTGGCACCATGGCTGTTTGTCCGTCTTGCGGTGTAAACCGAATAACACTGCCGATACCATTTCTATTTACACGTCCAGCATCCGTTAGTCCTTTAGCACCCAGCATTGTCACTTTAACCCATTTGTTATCATTATCCGCACTGTTTATTTCAATTGATAATGTACCATCCTCCGGATCAATACCTGACCAGACAAATCCCGCCATCGGGTTGGTTACATCCAGTGGAAAAAATGCAGGCCAGAGTGCAGCACTGTCAAATGGGCCGCCTAATGGAACCGGTAATAACGGTACAAGTGGTGCAAACTGCGGCCAGTTTTGTGCTGACACACTGACGATATCTGAAAAACCATCGTTATTTAAATCGCCCATCACTACGCCTCTAACATTTCTCCGCGTGTGGTTTGTCGACTGACTTAATGCTAATGCATCATAAGTAAAGTTTGCTGAACCATCGTTTAGTAACATCGCACCCGGGTTTGAGCCATCCTGATAAGTCACAAAATCGGCACCGCCATGATACACAATATCCGCATCGCCATCGTTATCATAGTCGGAAATTTCTGCTCCCCAGCCAAACGGTGTCGCCACTAACGCACCAACAGGTGCACGTGTAAACTGATGTTCGGCATTGCCTAAATACCAGCTTGAAGACCAGTCACCCGGAACATAGGGAATACCAATTGCCGAACCCACAAAAAGCCCTGAATAATCACCCAGGTTTGAAGCAAACATATCCATATTGCCATCGTTATTTAAATCGCCGAATGCCAGCCCCATCCATGCGCCATATTGCATGGTGCCGCTACTGGCAGTTACATCATTAAACTGGCCATTACCATCATTGTTATATATCCGAATGAAACCGACATCAAGACCGCCAAACTTTGTTGGAATTTTTCCACCCTGATCATCAGCACTAATAATATCTAAGTCACCATCCTGATCGTAATCAACCATTGCCACGGCCCAGGTAATTTCTTTTTGTGTACGAATACCTGATGTTTCGCTGATATCGGTAAATACATTATTGCCTGCATTTAAAAACAATTGATTACTTTCAATTAAATTTTCAAAACCAAATAACATAATCGGTAAACGATGCGACCAGTTATTATAAGAATTACCAATATAGATATCTAACAGGCCATCATTATTAATATCACCCATGGTACATGAAGACGGATTGTGCACTCCATTACCGATGCTACTGCTAATTGAAATATCTTCAAATGTTTTGTCACCATTATTCTTAAACAGCCGGTTAGTTTCATTCACCCCGAGCACGAGGATATCTTCATCGCCATCATTATCAATATCACCAAAACACACACCCGAACTATCCTGTTCAATAGCGCCTGCGCCTGAAGCTGCGCCGACATCCACATAAGTTACCTGACCCGTTTCCAGTAACTGGCTTGAATAAAGACTATTTGCGATACCCGGACCATTAGTTACATAAATATCCAGATCACCATCATTATCATAATCCAGTAATGCAATACCCGGAGCACCTCGTGTAGCCCCGGGGGTTGTCGGGAAATCAGCTAAAGAGAAAACACCCTGGCGAACCGGATCCCATAGTGCATCGGTAACAGACTCGCCCCTTCGATAATCAATACCGCTATCTGCTTTTATTGCAATTTCAGTAAAGGTAACAGCTCCAGCATTTATAGAATAGCTAACGACTATGCTCGAAAGCAATGCTATTAATGATTTATTTAAAGTTAAAAAATCAGTTTTTTTTCTAATGTCTTTTTTCATCTTATCGTCCTTATTTATGCGGGTTTAGCATTTTCAAAAAAAAACATAAACCTTTACTCGCTATAATAATCACTATACAAATTGCTTAAAATAATTATGCAATGCGTATCTGTTTCTATCACGACTAGAGTATTGAAAAAGCACCGTACTGGTAAATAGGCTATTCGGCGGATAACGTATAGGCCAAATGTCCTATACGCTTGTAGACGGAGACACTGTTTTTAGACAGTGATTTTAAGGAGTTAATACGAACACATCAGAAGGCCCGCGGGTATGTCGCATATATAACTAGACGACGCTGTGATCTATGTATGATATGGTTACGCGAAGGAAATAACACTAGCCACTTCACCAAACATGAAAGGATTCAGCCATGTCTGTTAAGACGCATTTTTTAAGCTTTTTTTTAGTTCTAATATTTTCATTTTTAAGCGCTTGTGGCGGAGGTAGTGGAGGCTCTACTCCGGCACCGGACGACACCACAACACCACCCCCAACAACAACCAGCAAAAGTACCTTTACCGGTATTATTAAACAAAGTTCAGGCCGTTCTCTGCCGGGGGTTACCATAAGCCTTGAAGGCACAAACCTGAGTACTGTTACTGATGAAAATGGCGTTTTCACTTTGCCTGATACACTTTCCGGCGACTATGTTATTGATATTGATGGCACAACCGCTACCGGCGATGCCGGTACCGTCTTCGGTATTTTAAAAATTTCCGCAACCGTCGGTACTGAAAAGACAAGTAGCCTCAATCAGGTCATTATTTTACCGGACTTAAATAATGACTTCACTGCCAAAACTTCAGTTAGCGTAGATAACGGAAATATCACGGGTGGCATTTCTGCACAAACCGGGAATATACTTCTCGGCTCAGGCGGTCTTGATGTATTGATGCAAATAAACGGGGCAAATGTACAGGGCACGATTGATGTGTCCGCAACCCCTGTTCCGCTTGCCGAACTGCCCATGTCACTACCGTTAGCGGCGGGCGCCAGTGCCGGCAGTTTTGTTACTATTCAACCCCCTACCGCAACCTTTTCCCCGGCACTGGATTTAACCATTCCCAATGACCAGGGACTTGCTCCGGGTACACTGGTGGACATTTACTCCTTTGATCACGATTTAAACGACTGGGTTAATCGCTCGGCTGCATTCAGCCCACCACATCAGGGCGTAGTCAGTGAAGATGGTAGCGTCATCGTGGCTCTGAATGTCATTTCAAAAGGTGGCTGGAATGGCCCACTAATTATTGCCGATTATATTGAAACCGTTGTTGGCTTCGTGATGGATGGCAGTACACCCTTGGAGGGTGTACTGGTTTTCGCCAGTAGCGGGCAACAGGGTATTACTGCAGCAGATGGTAGCTTTAACCTGCTGGTTCCAGTCGCGGGCGTGTCCATAGATGTATCAATCACCGCAACTTCAAATGCCTTTAACGGGGCTATTTCAACCACAACCGCAACTTTACCAACTGCAGATGATGGAGCCAGTCTGGATTTTGGTGTGATTGATCTGGCCATTCCCTCTACTGGAATATTATCCGGCGTTGCATTACAGACAGGCACAGCCTCAACCCAGCCTGTCACCGTTACAGGCGATGGTTTTACTCAGGTAGTTACGCCTGATGCTAATGGTGTATTTACACTTTCCGGTCTGCCAGCCGGTGCCTATCTCGCATCAACGACTTTCATTGGAGACAGCCAACCCACCACCAACCAGTTTAATATTGTAACCGGGCTGGTTACGGTAATTACATTACAGGATTCTGCTGGCGATACCGTCGTAGTTGAAGTATCACTAATAGACGAAAATTTTCAAAACCCGATACTCGCCAATGATTCAAGTCGGCAGGTTGTCGTAACGCTCTCACAGGGCAGCACCGCAATCACTCAAACTACCAATGCATCAGGCCGGGTCACCTTCAATAATATAACGGGGATGGTTACAGTTACCGGACAACTCGATACGGTAACCGCTCAAGGCACCATAAGACTGGCTTCCAGCATTCACAATATTACACCGGTCAATGGCCAGATAGGATTGTCGTTAATACGATTTGACTTAACGCCGCCCACCCCTGTCCAAAATACAGAAATATCAGGCACAATATCCAACATCCCGGCGATACCTGCAGGATTTGAATTAATTGTTATTGCCAAGGAACAGAATACATCTGATTGCTGCGACGACGTTAACAACCCTACTGTATTAATTTCTGGTGTTTCAATAATAGATGGAAGTGCAAGCTACAGCCTTAATAATTCCAATGGCCTAAACACCGGTATCATTGCTGGAAACTACACTTTAATGGCAGTCATTCGTCAGGTTAATATTATGACGGGTGTTACGCTGTATGATTCAGCGGCAATTCGCCCGACTCGTGCAAGTACCACGGCGGGTGAAACGACACCTAATGTTAATCTGAATTTCGCCGATCCAACAATGAAAATTGAATTCACAAACAAATCAATTTCGGTAAATAACTTACTGCCATTACCTGCGAATACCGATTTAGATTTGGCTGAAATTGATAATGTGGTACTACTTGCATCAGGGGAAGAGCTGGCTTTTGAAACCTTTGCCGCACCGTTTGGCAACAGCCTGAGTTTTCCGGCTGCGGCAAGTTTCATCACCGCATCACCCGGTGGCACACGCGCTTCGTATGAACTGGATATAGAGTATTCAGGCACTACAGACTTCTCGGTATCACAGGGACAAAATGCAGGATTAAGTGCGTCTAACGCAACCTCACTCAGCTTCAATTTAATCAATATCCCGACGATCTCATCACCCACAAATAAGCAGGAGCTGTCTCAAGCCGCCGCAAACAATATGACTGTAAACTGGAGTGATCCCGGTTCTATTGATATGGTATTTGCAATAATAAGCTCATTTAGTTTTAATCCTGCAGCGAGTAACGACATAAATATCCTCTGGATTCATTACCTGCCGGCAAACAGCTCGAGTCTGACAATACCTTCTGCATCAATCAATACATTACCCATGTTTATATCTGGTTCACAAAATGTGTTACAGATTGACACCACCCGGCTCAGCGGAACACTGAATTATAATCAGTTATTTGATTTTGATTTTAACACTAGATTGAATGATGCAGCCTTTAATGGCGACAATCAAAGCAGCTCGGCTTCATTGTCGTTTAGTATCGCCCCCTGAGCACAAACTTTATCACCCACATAATTAAAAAAGGCTAACGTTAAATACGTTAGCCTTTTTTAATACTTATATTATTTTACGTTTATCAGAATAGCTTTTAAATAACAGCCGTCTTTAACATTGCAACGTTTTCATCATCAAAAGCCGCTATTTCATGGGTAATAATGGTGCCAAGCAATTCAATGTCATCCAGCGTAAAGGTAATCGGCAATCTTAAATCACAGGCAAAAGAAATAATTTCTGCGGTTTTTTTCATTTGCGGAATTTCATTAAACGAATACTGCCAGTTACGAAAATCCCGCGCATTATCATTACTGCCGAATATCTGAATTATTACACCCTTATCAGCACAGCCCGTTACAAACATTTTTACCTGCTCAGCATCGAGGTTAATTAAATTAAATTGTAAGCTATCACCAACATGTTCTGCACTATCTATTGCAGCGGGTATATGAACAGCATTCAAGTCTGAGAGAATAGCTACAATACGATCATGCTTTGCTTTATACGATGCAATGCGCTCATCAATTAATTCAACTTGCGGCCGTAGAATTGCCGCAGTTAAATTATTCATTCGCAAACTAAAATTGGGAACATTAAATTTAATGTTTTCAAATAAGTCGTCATCCATGGGGCGGGATAAATGTTTTTTATAAAGACCTTCGTATGAACCCGCAGCAAGAATGCAATATGCTGCCAGTTGATCATTATTGGTGGCAATAAAACCACCCTCTCCCGAATTTAACATTTTATGACTTTGCGAGCTATAACAGGCAATTTCACAATGGTGCCCAACAAAACTATTTTTATCTGTATTATCCGAATTCCAGCGCTTACCTAAACCATGTGCACAATCTTCAATTAATAAAATATCATTATCGGTGCATAAATTTTTAATCTTATCCAGATCCGCAATATGACCCCGCATATGCGACAGAATAAAATACTTTACATCGGGCTGTGCTGTTATTTGCTGCTGAAAATAATCAAGGTCGATTATGTATTGATCATTACATTCCAGATAAACCGGAACCGCATTCGCATGCACTATACTGCTGGGCACCGCAGTAAATGTAAACGCATTGGTAAATACTTTATCACCTGGCTGCACACCCAGTGCTTTGAGCGCAATAAACATGGCGCTACCACAGGAGTTAACCGCCACGACATATTTATGCCCTGTATATTGTCCAAACGCCATTTCAAGTCTGGAGACTTCACTGGCACTGGCCAGTGCTGAGTCCTCATCGCCCATATTGAGAGTGCTGTCGACATGCCCGTAACGATACAGCATACCGTTTTCCAGCAGGCTAACCGCATTACGAATGGCTTTTTCAGGGATAGGGTTTGGCTCGTCAAAACTTTTGGTGAATTTCATAGAATACTTAATTGAACATTGAAGTATATGTAAGTTTAGCATCCGTCAAAAGACTTTTCGAGGACTAATTGCATATTTGTACAATGGATATTATGTCCGTCACATAACAAAAGAAACGATAACTAAACCGGCTGAATGCGTAAAACAGTGGCTGATAGAGCATTCCGAATACCGACACCGTCGGTCCGACAGATTGCCGATATCCGAAGTAATACCTTTAATTACATTTAATTAGCTCACACACTGTATTCATGGCATTTTGATTAAAATCTACACTGGTTATTTGATTTTTCATATTCTGCATAGATTTTTTAGATAGTACCCAGCCTAAAGGCGGGTTATCCGCATCCTGTTCTTTAATACTAAAATGAACAAATTCAGATCTTCGTCCATTAGCGGCAAACTGCTTCACCTGCTTGTTGAGATCCTTAAATGCGTAAAAACCATGCGCATTACGCACATTCAACATACCGTATAAAGGTGCAAAAATTTCATTTAAAAATACCTGCTCAGCAATCTTACATCCATCTTTTAAGCAGGTATCAGTGTAAAATTCACGTTGTATCGCTGTGTCATTACTAATGACAATAACCAGCAGGCCTCGTTTACTATCTTTAAAGCTGGTGTTTTCCAGGCCGGCTAATAAATTAGATAAGGTAGTAGCACCATAATTTTCAAAATACCCGCCGTCAATAATATGCCCTGACATATGCTTATCGGTATTAATTACTCCCGCAGGGCTGACATAGGTAAAGCGAGCTGAATTATGAGCCGCTGTACTTGCCGCTATTGCTTTGCCGTCATTTAATTTATAAAAATCATATGCATCCGGAAAAATATTCTGATCAATAGTCAGGGACGAAGTAATAATACGCTTACCGGTTTCCTGTGATGTGCCATTGAGTAGTAAGTTAGGAAGCCATTGGTCTTCTTCAGCTAAAACAAACAATTCCCGAAAGGGTTTATTCAGTGTAAAAGCACTGTCTTCTGTATAAGCAGATTTAAAGCCTGACTCCCAACCTTTTTCAAGGGCTTGCGCCCGATCAGAAAAAATAGCCAGAGGTAAAAATCGCTGCATTAAATCACCATATAACATTGCCGTAACGGTAGGTGCCAGAAAATCTTTAGACATTGCGCTTAATAGATTACCCTGAAATTTTTTCGCATCAGCATTACCTTTGGTTGAACGTAACGCCGCGTTATACATCACACCCGCCAGACTACCACCGGAGACGCCCGAAATTGCAAATAGCTTTTTATGAAACTGCTGACTATTATCTTCAAGATGCCCCAGCACTACAGCGGTCCAGTAAGTTGCCCGTAACCCCCCACCTGCAGCAGCCACAAGTACTAGCGGATCATTATTATCACGATTAACTTCTTCCCAGCTTGCATACGAACTTTCAAGCGAAACAGGGGGATAGGTTAATGCCACCGAATTCTGATTTTCAAGCAGCCTAACCCCATGATTATCATTAAACAAACTAAACACCGACACCAGAATAACTAAAATAGAAATCACCGGTATTTTCTGCTCTTCACATACATGCACCAGCAATGTCCCTATTGGTATCAAACTGCCAAGACCAAAAAACACAACAGCACCGGAGCCCATGACAAATCCCATACTAACCGGCGATACTACTGCGTATATTGACAGACAACCCATAATAAAAAATGTAATATAACTAATTCTCTTATGCAAAAAATGTGAATTCTGCATAAATGACACCCGCCTAAAAATATCCCGACGGCTGACATAAAAAGCATAAATAATCACACTTAAGATGATTAACGATATTGATAATCCAGTTGCATCAACGGCATAGGCTGCTTTAGCCGCAATCAGAATGGAACCCGCACCATATATTCTTGGTAAGTGATTAATTAACCAGCGCTGATAACCGGGCTCACCCCGACTTTCATTGAAGCTATGATCGAGTATAAAACGTGCCCAGCCCCAGCTTTGTAACGACCACCAGCTAACGGCAATAATTAATAAAATTTTATATGTGAAATTACCATCGTCATTTGAGGAAACCAGAATATCTTTGAACTGCCCACTCCAGGACAAAGCGACTGCCGCCAGTACAACAATTAAAAAACTAAAACGTGTGAGATTGATCAGACCTAATGTAAATTTGACAGGTTGCCAGAATGCTTTTAATTTTTTTATCATTTTATCGTCCTTTAATTTTACCGTTAAACCATTTATAAAATATAATATGAGAAACAGATAAGCACGATAGCTGAGGCAAAGATAGCTTTCGTCTTTCCAGTTGATAATTAAGGCTCAACTAAGAGTATACGCCAGTTAGTTAAAAGTCTAGCTAGCTGACACCCTAAGTCCGATAATTCGATCTACCATTTAGAAAGATATAAGAAAGCTATCCACCGCTCTATTCACAAACTTTTCATTAATCAGCAACAACCCGGTCATATTTGAATCGTATCTTTCTCTAGCACAGGGACACCTGAATGCCAGCGGATGGCCAATTGCCTAATAAGTAACTTAACTGTCGGAGAGATTAAAATGAAACGCGTAAAATTTTCAAATACATTATTGGCATCAACTGTCGGAGCGACATTAATGGCAGTGGCTGATGCAGGTACAATTAACGAATCACGAAGTTAAAGGCAAGTTAAAGGGGTCGGTGACAAATAATAAGCAGTTAATAATGTAAATAATTCTCAATTGTCACCGACCCCTTTATATACTTAGTGTTTTCACCGATTTTGTTAACCATCATATAAAATGCATAAGAAGTACCAGCCGAACTAAAATATTAAGCGGATTTTGTGGCGTTGCGTTATAATGCCACAAAAACCACGAAACATTCTGGCCCTCTGAACTAGGTGTTATGTGTAATCAAAAATGAAAATTATCGTAATAATTTCACTGTCATTTCTACTCGGTGCTTTAACTGGTGGTGGAGCCGTTTGGGTTAAAACTTACATCAAAGAAAAAA
>CAZHEA010000079.1:7086-13437 GCA_964531165.1 uncultured Thiotrichaceae bacterium | reverse complement strand
AATGAATGTATCGACTCTACATTTGTTTCATCTGTAGGCAAATTTGTTGATAAATTCGAACAGATGGTTGCCGAATTTACCGGCGCTAAATATGCCATTGCAACCGTCAACGGCACAGCTGCATTACATATTGCATTGAAGCTCGCCGGTGTTGATGAAAATAGTGAAGTAATTACCCAGCCATTAACCTTTATTGCGACCTGTAATGCCATTAGTTATTGCAATGCAGTGCCGGTATTTGTTGATGTAGATAAAGATACAATGGGAATGAGTCCGCAAAGCCTTAAATCTTTTTTAATGTCTGAAACCATTCAAAAAGAGGGAGGTTGTTATAATAAAACCACCGGTAAAAAAATAACCGCAGCAGTGCCCATGCATACTTTTGGGCATCCATGCCGAATTGATGAAATAGCTGAAATTTGCGATGAGCATAATATCGTATTAATTGAAGATGCCGCAGAGAGTCTCGGTTCATATTATAAAAATCAGCACACCGGGACTTTTGGTGAAATAGGGGTGTTGAGTTTTAATGGTAATAAAACCATCACCACCGGCGGTGGTGGCATGTTGATAACAAATGATGAAGCATTGGCAAAGCATGCAAAGCACTTAACCACCACCGCAAAACTTGCGCATCCGTATGAATATATTCATGATGAAATTGGATACAACTATCGGTTACCCAATATTAATGCCGCTTTAGGCTGTGCGCAGATGGAGTCGTTGAGTTCAATTTTGAAAAATAAAAGACAACTGGCAGAGCAATATATTGGCTTTTTTGAAAAGCAAAACATTCAGTTTGTAAAAGAGCAGGAGCACGCAAAGGTAAATTACTGGCTCAATGCCGTTATTATGGAAAGTGAAGAACAACGCAATGTGTTTTTGCAGGAAACTAACGATAATAATGTGATGACGCGTCCGGTTTGGGGCTTAATGAATAAATTGACTATGTTCGAAAACTGCCAGACGAGTAACCTGGATAATGCTCAGTGGTTGGAGCAACGTGTCGTTAATATTCCAAGCGGTATGAGACAGCAATGAAAAAACTGATTCTTATCGGCGGCGGTGGGCACTGTAAATCCTGTATAGATGTGATTGAGCAGGAAGGTGTCTTTGAAATTGCAGGTATACTGGATGTTCGTGAGCATTTGGGAAAGAAAATACTGGATTATAAAATCATAGGAACGGATGAGGACATTGAACAGTATGCTCGAAAGGGTTATGTGTTTCTGATTGCGGTTGGGCAGATTAAATCTGCAGATATTCGTCAAAAACTTTTTTCCAAACTGAATCAGTGTCATGCGAAAATGGCAACAGTCATTTCACCGCGTTCATATGTCTCAAAACATGCATCAGTTGGTGATGGCACCATTGTTATGCACGATGCTTTAGTCAATGCGTCGGCAACGGTAGGTGATAACTGTATTATCAATACTAAAGCACTGATTGAACATGATTCTATTATTGAAAATTTTTGTCATATATCGACCTCGGCTGTGATTAATGGTGGCTCTGTTATTAAAGCCGGCACGTTTATTGGAAGTAATGCCGTCGGTAAAGAAGGCCTGGTTGTCGAGAAGGACAGTTTTATTAAAGCCGGTAGTTTAAATAAGTGACGAAAAAAACGGCATTTTTAACGACAATATTCCCAATGAAGGACGATTATTTACATGCCTTCCTTGAGTCATTAAATCATCAGTCGTATAAAACGTTTGATTTAATCGTTCTAAATGATGGTTATGAAAATTTTGAAAACTGTGTTCGTGGCTATGCAAATCTTAATATTGTAGAACTGAACTGCTCAGGCACACCGGCTGAGAACAGGGCGCAGGGCATAGAGTATGTAAAAACACACCAGTATGATTTTCTGATATTTGGTGATAGTGATGACTATTTTGACAGTGACCGGGTTGAAATCTCGGTCGAGCTGTTGGCTGACAGTGATATTGTCGTAAATGACCTTTCTCTGTTTGATGATAAAAATGGGCTTTATAAACAAAGGTATATTACCAGTCGAGTAAAAGACGGTGCTGAAATAGCATTAGATTTTATAAAAGATAAAAATATATTCGGCCTGTCAAATACAGCGGTAAAAGTCTCTGCTTTAAATGATGTGCAGCTGAATAAAAATTTAATAGCAGTAGACTGGTACCTGTTTTCTGTTTTGTTGTGGCATAACAGAACGGCTGTATTTACGAATCAGGTGGTGACGTATTATCGACAGTATTCTGAAAATACAGTCGGTTTAGGTGTCAGAACAAAACAGTCGTTTTGCCGGGGAATAGAGGTTAAGTGTTTGCATTATGAGTTAATGTCAAAGCTTGATGATCAGTATAGTGTTCTGTACCGGCAGGTGCTCAAATTAAAAAGTGATTTCGAATCTCAGGAGTTTACGAATGAATCACTGTTTAACCGTATTGAAAATCCCCTCTGGTGGGAAGAAATAAAATTAACCGAAGAAGATGTAATATGAAAGTTCAATTAACGGACAGTAAAAGCCTGTTTAATTTTTGCAAGCCGTACATTATTGCCGAGCTGGGTTCTAATCATAATGGTGATATGGGGCTGGCTAGAAAACTGATTCTTGAAGCAAAAGAAGCCGGCGCTGATTGTGTTAAGTTTCAAAGCTGGTCAAAAGACAGTATATTCGCACGTAAAAAATATGAAGATAATTATTTTATTGCGGATGATTACCGGGACAGAGATGACTTTACTCTGGAACAAATTGTAGATGCTTATTCCATATCAGAAAATGAACTACTTGAAATGAAGGCCTATGCTGATGAGCTTGGAATAGACTGTACTTCAACGCCTTTCAGTAAAAAAGAAGCCGATTTTTTGGTAGATAAGATGCAAACACCATTTATTAAAGTGGCATCAATGGATTTAAATAACTATCCGTTTCTGGAGTACCTGGCTAAAAAATCTAAGCCCATTGTTATATCTACCGGTTTAAGTGAATTGTATGAAATAGATAAGGCGATTAAGGTTATTGAAGATGCGGGGAATACGCAAATTGTTATTCTGCACTGCGTTTCAACTTATCCACCTGAAGATAAAGAGGTGAATTTAAATAACATTAAAACACTGATGTCTACCTACCCTGAATATCCGATTGGTTTTTCAGATCACACATTAGGTACAGCTATTCCTGTGGCATCGGTTGCACTGGGCGCGTGTTTAATTGAAAAGCACTTTACGCTAGATAAAAACATGGAGGGCTGGGATCACAAAGTGTCTGCAACTAAAGATGAAATGCAGGAAATTGTAGAAAATTCAATGCGGGTTTCAACCGCATTAGGTTCATTCCGGTTGACAGCACCTGAATCGAGCGAAAAGAAAAAAGAGTTTCGCCGGAGTATTGTAATTACCCGGGAAATGAAAAAAGGCGAAGTTATACAGGCAGAAGATATTGATTATAAAAGGCCGGGTGGTGGCTTTGATCCGGAGATGACAGCGTTCTTAATCGGTAGAACGGTTAATAAAGATCTGACGTTTGACCATATTATTACAACAGAGGATATTGTTTAGCCGTGCTAGCAATTGTGCCAGCCAGAGGTGGCTCTAAAGGGCTGCCGGGCAAAAATATAAAGCCATTGTCGGGGAAGCCGCTTATCGCTTATACGATAGAAGCCGCGCTTAATTCGGCGCATATATCCGATATTGTTATTTCTACCGATGACGAGGCAATAGCAGAGGTTGCTGTTCAGTATGGTGCAAGATGCCCTTTTTTACGACCGGATGAACTGGCAGCCGATGAGTCATTGGCCGTTGATAACTATATTTATACGATTGATAAATTGCGCAAAGATCAGTCGGCCGAAATTAATGATTTCGTTGTTTTGCAGCCTACATCACCACTAAGAAGTACCGCTGATATTGATGGCGCTATTTCACTGTTTAGAGAAAAAGATGCTGATTCGGTTATTAGTTATGTTGAGGAGACTCATCCGGTTTGCTGGCATAAATATATAGATGAAAATAATAAATTTGAAGAGATTTTTCCTGAGTCAGTGCTTGCAAACAGGCAAAGTGAGCGCAAGAGTTACTATCCGAATGGAGCAATATATGTGTTTAAAACCAGTTTGATTAAATCAAAAAAGTATTACAGTGATAACACGTACGCATATATTATGCCCAAAAATAGATCTGTAGATATCGATTATATGGATGATTTTGAGTACGCAGAATTTTTGTTGAGGCAACGTAATGACTAAAAATGTTCTGGTTTTAACAGAAGCAACTGAGTTTGAAGAAGCAATCGCCCTGTTGGATGACAATGGTAATGGCGTTTTGCCGGTTGTTGGTACGGATAATAAATTTATTGGTTTAATAACCGATGGTGATATTCGTAAGGCGATATTAAATAAGCAGTTAGATCTTGAACATATTATAAATAAAAACCCATATAAGCTGAATATAAATACAACTCACCTGCAGAGGCTTCAGTATTTGAAGTTGATTTTGAGGCGGCAGTTACCTCTGGTTGATGACGACGGTTTTTATGTTGATTTGTTTGTGCTTGATGATATGGAATTTAACTCCAAGCCAAATAGTGTTGTGATTATGGCGGGCGGCCTGGGTACTCGTCTGGGTGAGTTAACCAAGCATACGCCTAAGCCAATGCTGCATGTTGGAAAAAAACCTATTCTCGAAATTATCCTTGAAAATTTTATTGATTATGGATTTTATAATTTTTATATATCCGTTAATTATAAGTCAGAAAAAATAATTAGTTATTTTGGTGACGGTAAAAAGTGGGGAATAAAAATAAAGTATATCCATGAAAGCAAGAGGCTGGGAACCGCAGGTGCATTATCTCTAATTGAAGATGAGTTGCAGGAGCCTTTTATTGTAAGTAATGGAGATGTTATTACCACGCTGAATTTTGAAGATATTCTAAAGTTTCATTATGAGAAAAACTCAGTGGCCACAATGTGCGTGCGTGAGCATGAGTACAGTGTGCCTTATGGTGTTGTTGAAGGTGAAAATGACCGTATTCATTCAATGGAAGAAAAGCCCAGTTTGAAATTTGAAGTAAATGCCGGGATTTATATATTAGATCCAAAGCTGCTTAAACATATTCCTCAAGATACCTTTTACGATATGCCCAGTTTATTTGAGTCGTTAATAGAAAAGAAACAGGATGCATACATGTATAAGCTAACAGACTACTGGGTTGATATCGGTCTTGCAGACGAGTTTGCAAAAGCCAATAACGATATCTTAATGTGATGTATTTTTTTGTGGCTGTCTGCGTGTTTAATAAACTTCAGACACAGTGTTTTTACAGAATGTCGGGTAATAATACAAAGATAATGGACTCATAGTGAAAAGTGTTTTTTTAGTTAAAACTCCATTGCAGTTATTGAATGCAATTGAAGCCAGATACCACTTTAAGCTCGCAGCAGATGAGTGCGTTCTTATTATAATGGGGGATCGTAAAAGCCAGCCTCAGTTACTTAAGCTAGCCAGTGCTACCGATGAATGGGGTGATGTGGTCGTTTTGAATGATGTTGATTTGTTGTTTTCAAATCCGTTTGATAGCAGCGCCAATGGTTTTCTCAAAAAAATACAAAATATAAGTATTTTAAAAAAGTCATTTTTCAATGTGCGTCGGTTAAACAGAATTAGTAGAAAGCTTGGCTCGGTAAAATATATTTTTGTTGGTTATGCACGGTATATCTATATGAAGCATTTTGTCAATATTATGCCGCATGAAGAAGTTTATTTTTTAGATGATGGTAATGCAACAATTGATCTGGCCAGAGAGCGCAATCAGAACAGGGTGTTAAATCCGGAGTTAGGCCTTAAAAAAACATTGAAGCTGTACGGTAAGAAATTATTGCAGGGCGTTAAAGATAAAGACCTGGAAAATTATAATTTTTTTACCATGTATGAAATATCACCCGCAGAAAATGATCAGGTAATAAAAAATAGTTTTAAGCACCTACGTTCAGACTCCGCTTCATTGGTGAAAACGGATGATGTGTATTTCCTGGGGGGGCCGATTAGTGAATGTGGAATTATCAGTCAGCAAAGCTACTTTGCGCACCTGAAAAGAGTTAAAGCCTATTTTGCGGATAAAAATGTTATATATATAGCGCATAGAAGAGAGTCGCCAGAAAAACTGACTGAAATTGAAAATAGGTTTGGTTTGAAGGTTGTGTTATTTGATTATCCGATAGAGTATCAGCTGGCTTATGTGGGTCCAAGGCCTAAAGTGCTGGCATCATTTATTTCATCGGCATTAGATAGTTGTCGAATAATATTTGATGACCAACTTAAAATAGTGTCATTCAAAATGGATCTGACCGGCAGCCCCATGCGCGAAGAAATAGAGCCTATTTA
>CAZHEA010000079.1:0-6986 GCA_964531165.1 uncultured Thiotrichaceae bacterium | reverse complement strand
AAAGGATAAGATGAAAACAGTACGAATCATCCCAAGAATAGATATTAAAGGGCCAAATGTTGTAAAGGGAATACATTTAGAAGGCCTGAGAGTATTAGGCTCGCCGCGCTCTTTTGCCCGTCACTATTATGAAAGTGGTGCAGATGAGCTTCTTTATATGGATGTTGTTGCCAGCTTATATGGTAGAAATAGTTTATTCGATCTGGTGAGTAAAACCGCGGAAGATATTTTTATTCCTATCACGGTTGGTGGGGGTATCCGATCAATCGATGACATTAGTAAGGCGCTTAATTCCGGTGCAGATAAGGTCTGTATTAATACCGCGGCGATAAATGACCCTAACCTTATTTCTGAAGCCGCGTTAAAATTTGGCTCTTCCACTATAGTGGTTGCTATTGAAGCGATTAAACAACCCGCCGGTGAATATCAGGCTTTTATCGATAACGGCAGAGAGTATACCGGGGTTGAAGTATTCGAATGGGCTGAAAAAGTGGAAAGCTTGGGTGCGGGCGAAATTTTAATAACATCAGTCGACCGAGAGGGAACCGGCAAAGGTATTGATATTGATCTGGTGAGTCGAATCACAAAAAATTCAAAAATTCCGGTTATTGCTCATGGTGGCGTAGGTAAGGAGCAGGATGTTGTTGATGCGGTGAAATCAACCGAAGTTAATGCGGTGGCTTTATCTTCTGTGCTGCACTACAAAACCATCACTGATATTGAGTTAGAGCAATCATCAACCGGTGAAGGAAATCATGATTTCGTTAAGTCTGGCAGGTCATTCGGTAGTATTCAGTCATCAAATATTGGCGAAATCAAAAAGCAGCTGTTGGCTAATGGGATACAGGTGAGGCCGCTTCAATGAAAAAAAAGATTGCAATAATTGATTATGAATCTGGTAATATATTCAGCGTTAAGCAGGCGGTCAGCTATGTAGGTGCGCAGGCGGTTATTACGTCTGATCATGACGAGATCATGTCTGCAGATGCTATTATTTTGCCGGGTGTAGGTGCATTTGCACCGGCAATACAACGTTTAAAAGACAGTGGCCTTGATGAAGTGATTGTGGATGCAGTGGCTAATAAAGGCAAAGCCATTTTAGGTATATGTCTGGGAATGCAGTTGCTATTTGATGAATCTGAGGAGTTCGGCCGGCATAAAGGTCTGGGCTTGATTCAGGGCGATGTGGTGAAGTTTTCGGGCTTGAATGACGGGGCAAAAATTCCGCAGACGCAGTGGAATGAAATACTGCTTAATGAAAAGAGTTCAACCCTTTTTAAAGGTATTGATACAAATCCATTTATGTATTTTGTGCATTCATACTACGTCAGGCCTCAGAGTGAAAGTCTGAATGTGTTTAATGCGGAATATATGGGGCTGGAATATTGTTGTGCATTTGAGCATGAAAATATATTTGCAGTTCAGTTTCATCCGGAAAGAAGCGCTAAAGATGGGTTGCAACTAATCGCTAATTTTTGCGAACAAGCCTGAACGAAATTTTTTATGCCCTTTATTTATGGTCTTAAGGGAAAAATTAAATCCACATTATTAGCGATGTGGATGCTTACTTTATATTTGGAATAATAATGACTGGCGAAAGATATTATAAGAAAAACTACGGTTTACCGGAAGAGGTTAAATATTGTACTCGATGCATTATTTCTAACCAGAGACCCAGAATAACGTTTGATGAGAAAGGCGTTTGTTCTGCATGTAATTATTCAGACCATAAAAACAATGAAATAGACTGGTCGAAGCGTGAGGAAGAACTGGAATCCGTATTAAGTAAATACCGTAAAGATAACGGTGATTACGATGTCATTGTGCCCAGTAGTGGCGGAAAAGATAGTGCCCTGGTGGCGCATATGCTTAAAACCAAATACGGCATGAACCCGCTTACGGTTACCTGGGCACCACATTTATATACCGATATTGGTTTTCTAAATCATCAGAACCATATTCACATTGGTGATCTGGCGAATGTTATGGTGACACCTCCCGGCAAAACACATAAGAAGCTCACCAAACTTTCATTTGAAACACTAGGCGACCCTTTTCTGCCATTTATTTATGGGCAGAATAATATGCCATTACAAATGTCATTATTACATCAGATACCGCTGATATTTTACGGTGAAAACTCTGAAGTTGAGTACGGTGGCAGCATGGATGATGCTTATCACGCAACACGAGACTGGAAATATAAAAACAGTAATATTTTAATGTCGGGTGTACCGCCTGAAAAATTTATTGAGCAGGGCATTGGCGAAAAAGAGCTGAAACCTTATTTGCCACCGGATGCCGATGAACTAGAAAAATTAGGTCTGGAAATACATTATTTCGGTCACTATCACAAATGGGTGCCACAGGAAAATTATTACTACTGTGTTGAGAACACCGGCTTTCAGGCAAACCCGGTACGCAGTGAAGGCACCTATTCAAAATATGCATCCATCGATGATAAGTTGGATGGCTTTCATTATTACTTAATGTTTATAAAGTTTGGTATTGGCCGTGCAACCTCAGATGCGGCTCATGAAGTGAGAGACGGACACCTGACAAGAGAAGAAGCCATGCATTTAGTTGGCCGCTTCGATGGTGAGTTTCCGAAAAATCATTTCCAGACATTTCTAGAGTATTGCGATATAACAGAAGAGCATTTCTGGGAAGTAGTGGACTCGTGGCGCCCGGAGCATATTTGGAAAAAAGTAGATGGCGACTGGGTGCTAAGGCATAAAGTTGATGGAAGCGGAGTTGAGGATTCACCTGTTGGTGAATAAGTTTTAGCTGGGGCATTGTCTGGTTTCAGGAGAAGGGCAATGCCGGTCATTCCCAATGCCAGTAAGTTAAGAGTTAAGGCATTAAAAGTATGGCAGTTCTTGTGGTGTTGCCCCTCTCTTAGAAAAAGAGGGAATACTGATAATTTAATAAGCTATCAGGTATGCAGTGTAAATAAATAAGATAATGGGGGAGATTTAAAATCATTCAGATTAAAGCGCTTTATTTATAGAGCAAGATAACCTGAAGTTTTTTAAATCCCCCATAGTCCCCCTTTTTCTAAGGGGGAGACTCCTGTTTTATCGACAGAATACACTTCAAAATCATGCGCTTAAGGCTTAACTTACTGGCATTGCCGTCATCCCCGAATATTTGTGTCGGAGATCTAGTGACTTTATAGTAGGTGACGGGTCATACGTTAAATGCTGGATAATAAAGCGTGTCATTACAATGCTCTGGATTTTCATGGGAGTGTTTTTTGGGGTTTCAATTGAAAGTTATAGTCACCGGCGGCGCCGGTTTTATCGGCTCTGCCGTCATCCGTCAATATATTCAATACACAAATCATCAAGTCGTTAATGTTGATGCCTTAACCTATGCCGGTAATTTAGAATCGTTAAATGCGGTATCTGCTCATGCTCGTTATCAGTTTGAGCATGTGAATATAACTGACCAAAATGAATTAACCCGGATATTTGAGCAGCATCAACCCGATGCGGTGATGCACCTGGCAGCGGAGTCACATGTTGATCGTTCAATAGATGCCCCAGTCGATTTTATTCAGACAAATATCGTTGGCACATATAACTTGCTAGACGCGGCCAGAATATATTGGCAGAATTTATCAAAAGAAAAACAATCTATTTTTCGTTTTCTTCATGTGTCTACCGATGAGGTGTATGGTGATTTAGATGAAACCGGTTTTTTCACAGAAGATAGTTCTTATAATCCCAGTTCACCTTATTCAGCCAGCAAGGCATCATCTGATCATCTGGTGCGTGCCTGGCATAGAACGTATGGTTTGCCGATAATTATAACTAACTGTTCTAATAATTACGGCCCCTACCAGTATCCGGAAAAACTAATACCAATGGTAATATTGAACGCCGTGCAGGGTAAACCGATACCCGTTTATGGTAATGGCAAGCAGGTGCGAGATTGGCTTTATGTTGATGACCATGCTGTGGCGCTTCAACTAGCGTTAGAAAAAGCGGTGGTTGGAGAAACCTATAATATCGGGGGTGATTGTGAAAAGTCTAACCTCGAAGTAATAAGAGCAATCTGCAAAATACTGGATGATGTTTTGCCTGATTCGATGCATAAGCCACATGAATCGTTAATTACATTTGTACAGGATAGACTGGGCCATGATTTACGCTACGCAATCGATTCAACTAAAATAACAGAGAATTTAAGCTGGTCACCACAGGAAGTGTTCGAGAGCGGATTACTTAAAACCGTTGAATGGTACCTGAGTCATCTCCAATGGTGTGAGCAAGTTCAAAGTAGTGCTTATAAGCGCAACGATCAGGTCAGGTTTCAGACTGATAATAACTGAGCTGTTGAAAGTTTTACATGAAAGCTGATACCGTTATCCCCGCATGCTTCTAGCGGGCATCCAGTGACTTTGTGCGGATGAAGCATCGCTGGATCTAAGCTCAAAAACATAGCGGAGTGACGAGATAAGTATTTTTAGCAAAATAATGTTTAGCCGTTGTTATCGAATCCGATGCTTTCCAGTCTATAGTCGTTGAGCTCTCCCCCTACAGTTTCGTAGAAATGCGTAAGTAAATATAATATTGAAATTCGTAATTAAATCTCAATGGATATTAGGGGTAGGAAAAGGTGATATTATCGCGCCTCTGCGGCCCTAATCCTTTGACTCTACTGTAAATTTCCAATAAACTGCACACATAATTCGGGGCTATAGCTCAGCTGGGAGAGCGCAACACTGGCAGTGTTGAGGTCTGCGGTTCGATCCCGCATAGCTCCACCATATTCATACTTAACATATTAAATAGAGTCGTCAAATTTTAAGCTGACACGTTTAATATGTAAATTTTAAAAGAACTGGAATCTGCTATAGATGAAAAAGGCACTAATCACGGGCATAACCGGACAGGATGGTGCTTATTTAGCCGAATTTTTGCTTGATAAAGGCTATGAAGTTCACGGAATAAAACGCAGAGCATCTTCCTTTAATACTGATCGTATCGATCATTTATATCAAGGTCCGGAAGAATCCAACAGAAAATTCATATTACATTATGGTGATTTGAGTGACTCAATGAACCTGGTGCGAATCATTCAGCAAATTCAGCCAGATGAAATTTATAACCTCGGGGCACAAAGTCATGTGGCCGTCTCCTTTGAAAGTCCGGAATATACTGCCGATACGGTCGGTATAGGCGCATTACGTATACTCGAAGCCATTAGAATTTCAGGACTTGAAAAAAAGACCCGCTATTATCAGGCATCCACATCTGAGCTTTATGGTCTGGTGCAGGAAGTGCCGCAAAAAGAAACCACGCCATTTTATCCACGTTCACCCTATGCTGCAGCTAAACTATACGCATACTGGATAACCGTAAATTACCGCGAAGCTTATGGAATGTATGCTTGCAACGGCATTCTGTTTAATCACGAATCTCCATTGCGTGGTGAAACCTTCGTAACCCGAAAAATTACTCGCGCCATGGCCAGAATTCATCTTGGCCTGCAGGATTGTTTGTTTTTAGGCAACCTTGATGCGAAACGAGACTGGGGTCACGCCAAAGATTATGTAGAAATGCAATGGTTAATGTTGCAGCAGGATGAGCCGGATGATTTTTGTATAGCCACCGGCGTGCAGTATTCTGTACGTGACTTTGTTAATGCAGCAGCAAAAGAGTTAGGTATTGTACTTCGTTGGGAAGGTGAAGGCGTTGATGAAAAAGGCCTGATTGTTGAACCAGGTGACAGTGATCTGAAAAAAGATCAGGTAGTAGTCGAAGTCGATACGCGTTATTTCCGTCCGACTGAAGTTGAAACATTATTAGGTGACCCGACAAAAGCTAAAGAAAAGTTAGGCTGGGTCCCGCAAATCACATTGGAAGAAATGGTGGCAGAGATGGTAAGAGAAGATCTGTCGATTGCACAACGTGATGAGTTATGTAAAAAAGAAGGGTTTAAGACCTTTAATTATCACGAATAATATAATTTATACGAATACATACTTGTCATTTTAATGGATTGAAATCACTGGTTTTGCTGTTGCGAATCAGAGCATTGCTAAACAAACACGCTATAATGTTTAAAAAACATCGTCATCCCAGCATGCTTGTGGCGGGGATCCAGTGGCTTTAAATCTCTACCTAATAAAAGCGATATGAGTTATCGCTTTTACTTACAGAAGATAAACTTAATATTATGTTTTCATCAGTATATGTAGCAGGCCACAGAGGCATGGTAGGCTCAGCAATAATCCGCCAGCTAAATGATATGGGCATATCAAACATAATTACCCGCACCCATGCAGAGTTAGATCTATGTAACCAGCAACAGGTGCGCGACTTTATGCAATCTGAGAAACCAGATCACATTGTCCTCGCCGCAGCAAAAGTCGGCGGCATTCACGCCAATAACGAATATCCCGCAGAATTCATATATCAAAACATGATGATGGAAGCCAATGTCATCCACGAAGCCTGGTCGGCTGGTGTAAATAACCTGCTGTTTTTAGGCAGCTCATGCATATATCCCAAATTTGCCAATCAACCCATGGCAGAGTCAGAGCTTTTAACCGGCGTGTTAGAGCCCACCAATGAACCGTATGCGGTAGCAAAAATTGCCGGCATTAAATTATGTGAGTCCTATAATCGCCAATACGGCACAGATTACCGCTCCGTTATGCCAACAAACTTATATGGCCCGGGTGACAATTACCATGGCCTAAATAGCCATGTTGTACCCGCCATGATTAAACGTTTTCACGAAGCAAAACTATCGGGTGCTAAATCAGTTGAAGTGTGGGGCACCGGCAAAGTAAAACGTGAATTTTTACATGTGGATGATATGGCTGCAGCAAGTGTGTTTGTTATGCAGCTGGATAGTAAAATTTATCAGGAAAATACAGAGCCTATGCTTTCGCATATTAATGTGGGTACAGGTGAAGATGTAACTATTGCAGAGCTGGCGCAGACGATTAAGGATGTTGTTGGTTTTGAGGG
>CAZHEA010000078.1:0-13525 GCA_964531165.1 uncultured Thiotrichaceae bacterium | reverse complement strand
AGTGGCTCGTTATTTAGGACCTAAGTGTAAACTGAGTCGTCGCGAAGGCGTCGATTTGGAACATAAATCAGGCGTTCGCGCGCTTGATACAAAGTGCAAACTTGATCAGAAGCCTGGTCAACATGGTGCTGGTCGTAGTCGTCTAACTGACTATGGTGTTCAGTTACGCGAAAAGCAAAAGTTACGTCGTATTTACGGTGTACTAGAAAAGCAATTCGTAAACTACTACAAAAAAGCTGCATCGCGCAAAGGCTCTACGGGTGAAAACCTTTTAGAATGCCTGGAAACACGTTTAGATAACGTGGTTTACCGTAGCGGCTTCGGCTCAACGCGTAATGAATCACGTCAACTAATTAGTCACAAGTCTATTCTAGTTAACGAAACGATAGTTAATATCCCTTCATACGTCGTTAAAGCGGATGACAAAATTTCTGTTCGTGAAAAGTCTAAAACGCAAACGCGAATTAAAGACTCTCTAGAACTTGCTAAACAGCGCGGTATCGCAGACTGGATCTCTCTTGATGAGGGTAAGATGGAAGCAACATTTAAATCTGTCCCAGAGCGTAGCGAACTGTCAGCAGACATAAACGAACAACTCGTTGTTGAACTGTACTCTAAGTAAAGGACACCACACCGAATGTCAGGCAAATCTGAAGAATTACTTACCCCTCGTAATATTGATGTACATCAGTATAACGATACTCATGCGAAAATTGTACTTGAGCCATTAGAACGTGGTTTTGGTCATACGCTGGGTAATGCGCTACGTCGTATCCTGTTATCTTCTATTGAAGGTGCAGCAATTGTCGAAGCGGAAATTGAAGGTGTTTTACATGAATACAGTTCAATGGAAGGTATTCAGGAAGATGTGCTGGATATACTGCTGAACCTGAAAGGTGTTGCCATAATGATGCATGAGAAATCAGAAGCATTATTAACCCTTAAGAAATCAGGATCCGGTGTTGTGACTGCAGGTGATATTGCAACTGACCATGATATTGAGATTGTCAATCCAGATCATGTCATTGCTCATATTACTGGTAATGTTACTTTGAATATGACACTTAAAATTACTAAGGGTCGCGGTTATGTTCCTGCTACTCAGCGTAAGGCATCTGAAGATTCAGAAACAACTTCTATTGGCGCATTAGCCATTGATGCTTCATTTAGCCCGATCTTACGTGTTAATTACACAGTTGAAAGTGCACGTGTTGAACAGCGTACTAATCTGGATAAGTTAATACTTGATCTGGAAACAAACGGTACAGTCGATCCTGAAGAAACTATTCGTATCGCAGCTACAGTTCTACAGAAGCAGCTGTCTGCTTTTGTTAACTTGCAGAGCATCGAAGAAGCAGAACAGCAGGAAGAAGAGGAAGAGATTGATCCAATTCTATTACGTCCGGTTGATGATCTAGAGCTAACCGTTCGTTCAGCTAACTGTTTAAAAGCAGAAAACATTTACTACATTGGTGATTTAATCCAGCGTACAGAAGTTGAGTTATTGAAAACTCCTAACTTGGGTAAGAAGTCACTAACTGAAATTAAAGACGTACTGGCATCTCATGGGTTGTCATTAGGTGCACGCCTGGAAAACTGGCCACCCGCGTCTATTCGTGAAAAACAAGCAAGCTAGTCATCAAGTAGCTTGCTTAATTAACAGAAGAATCTGTCAAGGTAAAAGAAAATGCGTCATCGTCAATCAGGTCGACAATTAAATAGAAACAGTAGCCATCGTAAGGCAATGTTTCAGAATATGGTTAACTCTTTGTTCAAACATGAGTTGATTAAAACTACATTGCCAAAAGCAAAAGAGCTGCGTCGCTTTGCTGAGCCTTTGATTACATTATCTAAAGAAGATAGCGTAGCTAATCGTCGCTTAGCATTCAGCAGAATGCGTGATAAAGATATGGTTGGTAAATTATTCAGTGAATTATCACCGCGTTATAAAGATCGTCCTGGTGGCTACCTGCGTATTATGAAGTGTGGTTTTCGTCCAGGTGATGCGGCACCAATGGCTTATGTTGAGCTAGTTGATCGTCCGGAAATAGAAGAAGAGGCAGTTGAAGTAGAATAAACCTACTCGACTATCCCAAAAAAACCAGCTTTAAGCTGGTTTTTTTTCGCCCTGGCTTTATGCAGCATCAGGTCTTAGGATGGTTTCTGAATTTATAGTAAGGTGTTAACCGGCTTCAGTATGGAGCAAAAATATATGTAAACTTCCGCTATTAATAATGTGTCTGATCGTACAAACCAATGGGTTATTTGTTCATTGATATAAAGGGTTATGCACGATGAATATTTTTATTAAAATATAACAAACTTAAAAAATTAAGCGGAGTAAGACATATAAAATATAAGGTTATTAATGAGGGTGAAATAGCACTACTGTTCTTAATGGCATATTGGCTCAGATTTTGTGAAATTATCGACTATTATTAAATAACTGGAGTAACTTAATCCAATTAAAAAATAGGTGAAGGCCAGATTATGTGGTGGAATGAAATAAAGGTTTTGCATGAACAGTTAGATAAAGCTGTCGCGGATAAAAACGATATAGAAGCGCAAATTTTAGTACTGCAAGAAGAAATCACCAGCTTAAATGCTAAGTCCGAAATCACGCAGGTTATCCATAATGATAGTATTTCTATCCATACTTTATGGGGTGGTACCAGTCATAAAATTGCTGATATCCGTGTTCATTCTGCAGAGTTTGCTGCAAAGCTTTCTGATAAACGTCAGGGCTTAATCGAAACTCAAAGTCTATTTTCTCAAGCATCAGTATCACTAGAGCAGTTATCTGGTCAATTAGAAGAAGTCCGTATCGAAAGCCTGCAGTCTCAGGAACGAATTGAAGAGGTAAATAATATTACCAATGATATTAATGAATTCGTAGGAATGATTGAAGGCATATCAGAGCAAACCAATTTACTGGCATTGAATGCAGCGATTGAAGCAGCCAGAGCAGGTGAACAAGGGCGAGGTTTTGCTGTTGTTGCTGATGAGGTAAGGCATCTTGCCAGACGTACCAGTGAAGCTACAGGGCAGATAAGTGAATTAGTCACCAATATAAATAAAGAGTCTAATACTGCTATGCTCGGCATAAGGCAGACCACACAAAAAACTGAGACAATGTCGACTAATACAGGTGTACTTGTAAAGACGGTAGCGCAAGTTTTAAGTATCTCCCAGGAAATGCGTATTATCATTACACAGGCTTCCTACGCATCTTTTATCACAACCGTAATGATGGACCATATATTCTGGAAGAATGATGTCTATATAAGATGTCTGGCAGATGGCGTTAATTCAGCAGATGAAATTGTAAACCATCATCAGTGTCGTTTGGGTAAGTGGTATTTTGAAGGCGAAGGTCGACAACTTTTTGCACATTTAAAATCATACAAATCATTAGATGAGCCACACGAGGCAGTACATACTCATGGGGTTAATGCACTACAGATTCATGAGAAAGGCGATAAACAGGGAGCTATACTCGAATTAGAGAAGATGGAAAAAGCGAGTGATACTGTACAGGAATTACTCGATAATATGATATATGAAATGGTCGATAATATTCAGGATGAGTCTGTGTAACTTATGGTTATAAGCTTAGTATTAATCTACTCTGCATACGACGATTCATCTATAGCTTTATAGCAAGGTTAATCATAAGTTGAAGATACTAAGCTGAATTAAGAATACGTTCATAGGGGTTGCTGCCCAGATTGCGAGAGCTATGCAATCTTTTAACTGCATCGTAAATTGTTAGCGACGTCTGCCGCGTTGTTAAAGCCACTAATGTATATGGCTGTATCATTTGTTAATGTCTATTCAGCAGAATTTCTGCATGTTGAACATCGGTTTTAATGGCGTACTATTAATACTGGACCGGCTAAACAATATTGCAATAAATCAGTCTGTAACTGAATCTACTTCACATTTAAAGTGAATATGTCACCTAAAGACTTTCTGATTTCACTAATACTTAAGTAATTATTTTCATATAATGAATCCCACTGTATGCATTCCAGTGTTCTGACGTCAGGGGCATTTTCAGAATGTAAATAATAGTAGCTTACTAGTCCGCTAATGATTGGGCCATCAGATGCAATTTGTATATTATTGTCTGCGAACAACAGTTGGCCCTGAGCATACTCTTCACCATCAATGACTTTTGTAATTGTAAATGTTGTGGGTGAAATAGTTCGGTTGAAATCTGCAATGGTATTAACCGTTATGCTGCAATGAGGGTAGTATATATTGATGTTATGTTCACGGGTGGCTTTGCCGTTTTGAAAAAAAGTTCTGCCCAGGTTAGTGGCAATATCGATGTTCTGGTTAAGTACTAATGTTGAGCCGACGGTTACTGAATAAGTGTACAGGTTTTCATCTTTTATACCCTGTTGCTTTATCAGGCTGTCGGAGCATGAAGCTAAAAATAACAGGGTCATGAAAAGCAATAATATGTTTTTTGTGGTCATCGCTTTGGTCGCTTAAAGATTGAGATGGTGTCAGAAATAATCTGTGTGTGAATGATTATGGGCTCATTGTCGAAAGTGCGCAAGCCAATCAGAACACCAGTTTATTGCCTGATTTGAACAAACAATGATGCAATGTGGATGAGTTATGTCATGCACTAATAACTACTTATGTTTATGTAATATTTTCTTCAGATAATGACCGGTAAAAGATTGCTTAATTTCACAAATATCCTCCGGTGTACCCTGAGCAATTATCTGCCCGCCGCCAGACCCACCTTCCGGGCCCATGTCAATAATCCAGTCGGCTGTTTTTATAATATCAAGATTATGTTCGATAACAATAATGGTATTGCCGTGATCGCGAAGACGCACTAATACCTGCAGCAACTGCTCTACATCGTGAAAGTGCAAGCCGGTTGTTGGTTCATCAAGTATATATATAGTGTTGCCGGTATCACGTTTGGATAGCTCTCTCGCCAGTTTTATACGCTGCGCTTCACCGCCTGATAAAGTTGTCGCTCTTTGCCCAAGGGTAATGTAAGAGAGTCCTACATCCATTAATGTTGCAAGTTTGCGGTGAATCACTGGCACAGCTTTAAAAAATACAACCGCATCTTCGATTGTCATCTTTAAAACTTCATTAATGCTCTTGCCTTTATATTTTATGTCGAGTGTTTCCCGGTTGTAGCGTTTGCTTTTGCAGACATCGCAGGGCACGTAAATATCAGGTAAAAAATGCATTTCAACTTTAATTACGCCGTCGCCCTGGCATGCTTCACAGCGACCGCCTTTAACGTTGAAGCTGAAACGTCCGGGTTTATATCCGCGTGAGCGAGCTTCCTGAGTGCCGGCAAATAACTCACGAATCGGTGTAAATAAACCGGTATAGGTTGCCGGGTTCGAACGCGGGGTCCGGCCAATTGGAGCCTGATCAATATCTACAACTTTATCAAACTGATCAAGTCCTTCATGACTAATGTATTTAGCCGGAATCAGCGAAGACTTGTTAATTTCCCGGGCCAGTAGCTTATATAACGTATCGTTAATTAATGTTGATTTTCCTGACCCCGAAACACCGGTAACACAAGTCATTAAACCCACGGGTATTTCGACATTAATGTGTTGTAAATTGTTACTGCTGGCACCATTAATTTTTAAAACTTTTCCAGAGTGAGGAATACGGTTTTCAGGGATTTTTATTTGCAATGCGCCGGATAAATACTGTCCCGTTAATGAATTTTTATTCTGTATCACTTCTTCGGGTGTGCCAGACGCTACAACATGACCACCGTGTACGCCTGCGCCCGGCCCAATATCTATAACATGGTCGGCACTTAATATGGCGTCTTCGTCGTGTTCAACTACAATTACTGTATTTCCCAGGTCTCGCAAATGCACTAAAGTTGAAAGTAGGCGGTCGTTGTCACGTTGGTGCAAACCAATTGAAGGTTCATCTAAAATATACATCACACCCACCAGACCAGCGCCAATCTGGCTGGCTAGTCTAATGCGCTGAGCTTCACCGCCGGACAAAGTGTCGGAGCTGCGATCGAGGGATAAATAATTTAAACCTACATTCACCAGAAATTGCAGACGTGATGAAATTTCTTTAACAATTTTATCAGCAATTTCACCCTTATTTCCCTGCAGGTTTAATGACTGAAAAAATGCCAGACAATCATAAATAGATAAGTGGGTAATGGTTGGTAGTGACTGCTCGCTAATAAAAACGTGACGTGCACCTTTGTTCAGGCGTTGTCCATTACAGCTGGGACAAGTCTGATCGGTAAAGTATTTAATCATCTCGTCACGCACCGCTGATGATTCAGTTTCGCGAAAACGGCGCTGCATATTTGGAATAATGCCTTCAAACGGATGAACTTTTTTCTTGGTACCGCCTTTAGCATTCGGGTAGCTAAAGGTAATGTCTTCATCGTTACTACCGAATAAAATAAGTTGCTGAATTTTTTTATCGAGTTCACTAAACGGTGTATCGAGCTTAAACTTGAAATGTTTGGCCAGGCTTTCGAGCATGCCGTTATACCAGGCATTACGTCTGTCCCAGCCGCGCACTGCACCGCCGGGTAGACTTAATGATGGATTGCTTACCACTAGCTCAGGGTCGATGTGTTGAATTTGTCCTAGCCCATCGCAATCGCCGCAGGCACCCGCTGGATTATTAAACGAAAATAAACGGGGTTCTAATTCACTTAAGCTATAACCGCATTTCGGGCAGGCAAAGCGTGATGAAAAAACAATGTCATCATTGTCGCCATCCATGTACGCAATGCGGGCAATACCATCCGTTAAGTTAACAGCAGTTTCAAACGATTCAGCCAGTCTGAGTTCCATTTCTTCGCGGACTTTAAAACGATCAACTACCACTTCAATGCTGTGTTTAATGTTTTTTTCCAATTGCGGCGTGTCGTCGAGTTCAACGGTTTTGCCATCGATTCGCGCACGAATAAATCCCTGACGTTTTAAATCTTCGAGTAGCTCTTTGTGTTCACCTTTCCTGTCCTGAACAATAGGTGCGAGTAACATTAATTTACTTTCGGCGGGCAGCTCAAGTACGTGATCAACCATTTGTGAAATGGTTTGAGCTGACAGTTCTGCATCATGTTGCGGGCATTTCGGGGTGCCGGCACGGGCAAATAATAAACGCAGATAATCATAAATTTCGGTGACCGTACCGACGGTTGAGCGCGGGTTATGCGAAGTAGTTTTTTGCTCAATTGATATGGCGGGTGACAGTCCTTCAATATGATCTAAATCCGGCTTTTCCATAATCGATAAAAATTGCCGTGCGTAAGCTGAAAGTGATTCAACATAGCGGCGTTGACCCTCTGCAAAAATCGTATCGAATGCCAGAGACGATTTACCGGAGCCGGATAAACCGGTAATTACCACCAGTTTGTCTCTGGGGATATCCAGATCAATATTCTTTAAGTTATGCGTGCGTGCGCCACGTATCTGAATTTCTTTAATCATCGGTATTAAAAGCCATGAGAGTTAAGCCGTTTTATGTGCTGCAAAGTAACGGATAAGCTTAACATATTCGACTAAATCTCAGGCGACTAAATGAGATAATGCGTTGTAGAAGACGCTGAAGTGGAAGCTAGTACTAAGCTGTTTTGGGCAAATATCGGTTAAAACATAATATTTAATGATTATGTGTCGTTTTGCTGCGGAGGCAGTTGCTGGGCACAGGTATCTCTTACCTGAATAAGGCGTCATCAAATAATGCTATATTGACGGATTCCCTGTTAACGCCGCTACAACTTATGCACGGTTTTAATGTAAGATACGGGCTTTTCAATTATTAATATCCGGAATCATTAACGTTAATGCGTGACAACCTTAGGCAGACAGGTGTACAAACCAGCTGGAATGCGATGGAAAAACGCGCGGGCTTTTCGCTAGCTGCAATTTATGCGGTGCGTATGCTGGGCCTGTTTATGATACTTCCGGTGTTCTCCCTATATGCAGATCAGTTTGAAGGCTCAACGCCAATACTGGTGGGCTTAGCACTGGGCATTTATGGCTTAACTCAGGGCCTGCTACAGATTCCTTACGGTATGCTGTCCGATCGTTTCGGGCGAAAGCCGATGATTGCCATCGGCCTGCTGGTTTTTGCTGCCGGCAGTCTACTGGCCGCCGATGCGGATACCATTTATGAAATTATTGCCGGTCGGGCGTTACAGGGCAGTGGAGCAGTTGCTGCGGTGCTGATGGCACTGGCAGCGGATTTATCCCGCGAAGAGCATCGCCTGAAAATGATGGGGTTTATCGGTGTGAGCATTGGCTTTGCCTTTGCCATTGCCATGGTAGCGGGGCCGGTGATTAATCAGCTTATGGGTTTGTCGGGTATTTTTGTAGTGACCGCAGTACTGGCCCTGTTTGCATTGGTGATTCTGTTTGTATGGGTACCCAGTCCGAAGGAAAGTGTTTTTCATCGCGACACTCAGGCTAATCCAACGCTGTTTAAGACAGTACTGGCAGACTCTCAGCTGCTGCGCCTGGATTTTGGTATTCTTATTTTACATCTGGTGCTAATGGCGACTTTCGTGGCTTTTCCGTTGGTGTTGCAGGATCAGGCGGGTATGGATTCAGCGGATCACTGGAAGCTCTACCTGCCGGTCTTTCTACTGAGTGTGGCATTAATGGTGCCATTTATTATCATTGCCGAGTCGAAACGACGGATGAAGCCGATCTTCGTTGGTGCGATCGGGGTGTTGCTGGTTGCCGAGATTAATTTATATTTTGGTGGAGAATCCATCTGGCATCTGGCGATGACCATGGTTATTTTTTTCAGTGCCTTTAATTTGCTCGAAGCCAGCCTGCCGTCACTGGTGTCGAAGATGTCACCGGCCGATAGAAAGGGCACGGCGATGGGCGTGTATTCCTCCAGCCAGTTTATCGGCGCATTTTTAGGGGGTGTGCTAGGGGGGCTGAGTTATCAGGCGGCGGGTGCCCCCGGCGTTTTTCTGATGTGTAGCTTTGCCTTATTGGTGTGGTTGCTGTTAGCCTATACCATGAAAAATCCGAGATATGTGAGCACCTACCTTTTAAAAATTGGTAAAATAGAGCCATCGAAAGTCAATCAGATGGTATCAACACTAGTATCGGTGCAGGGTGTGGCTGAGGCGGTAATTGAGCCGGAAGAGGGTATTGCGTATTTAAAAGTTGAAATGCATGCGCTGGATAAAGACGCATTGCTACAATACTCAATTAACGAAACATAATCATCGTCAGTCTGATGGGCTGATTAAGATTTAACGACAAGTAATTTACGATAAACAATCTAACGATAAATAATCTAACGATAAATAATATAGGGCGGAAAAATGGCAAGAGGCATAAATAAAGTAATATTAGTGGGTACCTGTGGTAAAGACCCTGAAACCCGTTATATGCCCTCCGGCGGCGCGGTAACCTCAATTAGTGTAGCAACCAACGAATCCTGGACGGATAAAAAATCTGGCCAGAAACAGGAGCGCACCGAGTGGCATAACATCACTTTTTTTAATCGCCTGGGTGAAATTGCCGGTGAGTATTTAAAGAAGGGTTCACAGGTTTATATCGAAGGTAGCTTACGCACAGAAAAATGGACAGATAAAAGCGGTAATGATCGTTACACCACAAAAATTATTGCCAGTGAAATGCAAATGCTGGGTGGGCGCCCGGGCGGTGGTGGCGACTTTGCACCACAGCAACAACAGTCTCAACCACAGCCGGCAAATCAGCCAGCACCTACAGCACCGGTTGATGATAGTTTTGATGATGATATTCCTTTTTAAGGATTAGCATAGATCACCGTGTCGTGTATTAAAATAAGGCTCCCTCTGCGGAGCCTTATTTGTGTGTGCTAAAGCTGTGGGCGATATAAGATGAATGCGCTCATTTATTGAGCCAGCAAGCTTTGCATTAAATCAGCCAGCAGTTAGAATGTGCTGGACGATAAAAAGATTGAATGAATTAAGGATCGAAACAACATGTGTGGAATAGTAGGTGCTGTAGCCGAACGTAATGTAACCCCCATTTTATTAGAGGGTTTACGCCGTCTCGAATATCGGGGTTATGACTCTGCCGGCATCGCCGTTATCAACGCTCAAAGCTGTTTAGACCGGGTGCGTCGTGTAGGCAAGGTGGCCAACCTTTCTGACTCTCTCGATGAAAATCCACTCACGGGTTTTCTGGGTATTGCCCACACTCGCTGGGCCACACACGGTGTCCCTTCCGAACCGAATGCACATCCCCATATCTGTAATAATTCGGTAGCGGTTGTGCACAATGGCATTATCGAAAATCATGGTGAGCTGCGTGAAAAGCAAAAAGCCAGTGGTTATGAGTTTACCTCTGAAACCGATACCGAAGTCGTAGTACATCAGATAGAACTGTATAAAAAAGCCGGCGATGATTTATTGCAGGCGGTAAAAAAAGCCGCCGAAGATTTTGAAGGTGCCTATGCACTGGGTGTGGTGTCTATTGATGAGCCCGGGCGTTTAATCACTACCCGCAGTGGTAGCCCGTTAGTGATTGGTGTTGGCTTTGGTGAATATTTTATTGCATCGGATGTCGCTGCATTATTACCCGTAACTCAGCGCTTTATCTTTTTAGAAGAAGGCGACATAGCGGATATTACCAAAGACAGTCTGGTTATTTACGATAAAAATGATCAGCAGGTTGAGCGTGAAATCAGCACATCTGAACTGAGTGTTGATGCGGTTAGCCGCGGTGAATTCCGTCATTACATGATGAAAGAAATTCACGAGCAACCGGTTGTACTGGGCGAGGTTTTAGAAGGCCGGGTTTACGAAGGCAAGGTATTAGATACCGCTTTTGGTGCCGAAGCACATGAAGTATTTGATAAGGTAAAACGCGTACAAATTATTGCCTGTGGTACTTCCTTCCATGCTGGCATGGTGGCGCGTTACTGGTTAGAGTCTTTGGCCGGTATTCCGTGCAATGTTGAAGTCGCTTCCGAATTTCGTTATCGCGATCCGGTGATTACCGATGACACATTAATCGTCACAATTTCTCAGTCTGGTGAAACTGCCGATACGCTTGCTGCATTGCGTAATTTACAAACTAAAACTGATTATTCTCTATCAATTTGTAATGTACCGGAAAGTTCGTTAGTACGTGAATCAAAGCTGGTATTAATGACCCGTGCCGGCCCGGAAATTGGGGTGGCTTCAACCAAAGCCTTTACCACGCAATTAGTTGGCTTAATGTTAATGACACTTGCATTGGGAAAACGTCACGGGTTATCAGCGGAAAAAGAAAAAGCATTATTAAACGACTTACAAAGTTTACCGGCCATTATTGAAAAAGTTCTTGAAAACAATAACATTGAAACCTGGGCAGACGAATTTAAAGACACATTAAATTCAATATTTTTAGGCAGAGGTGTGCAGTACCCCATTGCAATGGAAGGTGCGTTAAAGTTAAAAGAAATTTCCTACATTCATGCAGAAGCGTATGCCGCAGGTGAACTAAAGCATGGGCCGTTAGCATTAGTTGATCCGGAAATGCCAATTATTGCAGTTGCACCAAAAGATGGTCTGGAAGATAAATTAAAATCAAACTTAATGGAAGTGATTGCACGCAAAGGCGAAGTGTATTTGTTTGCCGATGAGCGACTGGATATGAGTGATATGGGTGATATGTGTCATGTGATGACGGTGCCAGCTGTGGAACCGGAAGTGGCACCGATTTTATATGCAATTCCTATGCAGCTGTTTTCATATTACGTTGCAGTGCGCAAAGGTACGGATGTGGATCAGCCGCGCAATCTGGCGAAATCGGTTACGGTTGAGTAGCTTTTTGAATAATGTTGGCGTAGCTAAATGCTGCGCCAATTAGATTTGAATGTTTTTTTATAGAAGCTTGTTTCTGTCTATCCGTAACTATAGGCATACAAAAAATTTGTAATTCATCTGTTACAAAAATTAAAATATCTCGCCCCTGCAGTTGGTTCTTAGGCTGATACTATATTCAAGTAATTTAGTTTATGGATAAAATAGATTCTTTTTATTCGAGCCTGTCTATGACTGCTTTCACCACAAAGCGGACATTAAGGGAGTACTAATATAATGACTGGTGATAGTCATAAGCGGTAATTCGCTGTATCTCTGCCTTAATTTTAGTTTCACCCCATATCGGGCCCCCTAATGAGTAAAACACAGCTTAAATTTGTATGAATCTCTTTACACATTACGCAATGTCGAAAAGCTTCATTTTTCCTAACATGTTGCTAATTGACTATGTTATGATTTTTGCGTGTTTTTTTTGAATACAAATTTTTCGTCTAAACAATGAACAAATGAAACAATATAATTGAAGGAAAATATGGGTATTAAATCGATTGTGCTAGCCGCATCAACTTTAGTTTTATCAATGAATGTGAGCGCAGCGCTCGTTACCGTTGGCAATCTATCTACGTACGATGATGGCAGCTCTAATATTATTACAGATAGTCTTAACAACGTTGAATATTTGCGATTAGATGTGTTAGCCGACTATACATACGCCCAGACCCTCGCTGTGCTAGATACTCAAGACGGTGGAGGATGGTCAATTGCCAATGCTGCTCAGGCTATAGGCTTCACCGCTGCGGCGCTCGGCGGGGTAAGTGCATGCACGCACAATGGTAATTCGGTTACGGGTAACGGCTGCGGATATATTTCAAATTGGACGGACGGCCTGCTCGGCGACAACTATAACGTTAATTATGATTTTGCGTGGTTTTTGGATGAACAGGGGCAGGCAGACTACGTCTGGATAGAGAAATCGCCATTTGGCTTAATGTCGATAGCTGACACTACGTTATCATATTCCGACAATTTCAGTGCCGCTGGTGCGTACGTCGGCCTTCCAATTAGTTGGCTCATGGTCAGAGACGTTTCACCGGTGCCAGTCCCCGCAGCGATGTGGCTCTTTGGCTCAGGCCTTTTGGGTTTGATCGGTGTAGCAAGAAGGAAAGTGTGCGCTTAATAGCGAGAGAATCGTTTTATTGGCAATTTCATTAATCCCGCCATCGTGCGGGATTTTTATTGTCAAACCATTTCTCGTTTTGTGTTCCTTTACATTAACTCCTGCGCTTGCCCATTGTTTCCACCGACACACATAGTCACCAAGAGCATCATCGTAATCAACTGATAATCTCTTTTGCTCATAAAGCCGGTGCCGCCGTGTTATAAATTTCTTCCATGTGATGTTCGCTAGCCTCAATCCTTGAGGGCTAAAGTGACACCCCAGAAAATCAAAGCCTTTTTCGATTCTACCAATGAAGGTTTAATCGGGGTGTTTTTCTAACTCATGTAAGCTTATACGGACATATATGGACGGCCCATTAAAGTCAACAATAGGAACCCTTCACGAGGCATAAATCGTAGAGATATATTATTTCTTTTTGCTAAACGCCTGCATTGACAAGAAAAGGTCGTGCTGACATATATCCGGCCTCTTAGTGGAAGCTTTATTTTAGTAAGCTTCCGGGCCCAAATGAGAACCGCACCTGACCGCCTAAAACACCC
>CAZHEA010000077.1:11490-13884 GCA_964531165.1 uncultured Thiotrichaceae bacterium | reverse complement strand
GTTGCGATGGTCGATGGCCAGCAACTTTACGATCTGGATATCGAAGTATCCTCACGCGAACAAAAGAAAGCCAGCATCTACAAGGGTACTATTACCCGGGTTGAGCCCAGTCTGGAAGCGGCTTTTGTTAACTATGGCGCAGACCGCCATGGCTTTTTGCCATTCAAAGAAATCTCCCGTACTTATTTTACCGACGAAGCGCGTAATGCCTCCGGGCGTCCGGATATTCGTTCGGCCATCAAAGAAGGCCAGCAGGTTATTGTGCAGGTGGATAAAGAGGAGCGCGGTAATAAGGGCGCTGCACTTACTACCTTTATCTCGCTGGCGGGTCGTTATTTAGTATTAATGCCGAATAACCCGCGAGCCGGTGGCGTCTCTCGTCGTATTGAAGGCGATGACCGCAAGGAAATTCGTGATGCCATGAGTGGCCTGGATATTCCACAGGGCATGGGCTTAATTGTGCGCACCGCCGGTGTTGGTCGTGCCACTGAAGAGCTGCAATGGGATATGAATTATCAGGTGGATGTGTGGAATGCGATAGAAAAAGCTGCCGCTAAAAAGTCTGCGCCATTTCTGATTTATCAGGAAAGTAATGTCATTATTCGTGCACTGCGTGATTATTTTCGCGAAGATATCGGTGAAATTCTAATTGATAGCCCAGAGGTATATAAAACCGCTGAAGATTTTGTGAAGCAGGTGATGCCGAACAGTCAGCGTAAATTAAAGTTGTATCAGGACGATATTCCGATGTTCAATCGTTATCAGATTGAAGGTCAGATTGAATCTGCATTCCAGCGTGAAGTCACGCTGCCTTCCGGTGGTTCAATTGTTGTTGATTTAACAGAAGCCTTAATTTCTATCGATATTAACTCTGCCCGTGCAACCAAGGGTAGTGATATTGAAGAAACCGCTACGAATACCAACCTTGAAGCTGCAGATGAGATTGCACGTCAATTACGTCTGCGTGATTTAGGTGGTTTAGTGGTGATAGATTTCATCGACATGATGGCTAATAAAAATCAGCGGGCGGTGGAAAACCGGTTACGCGATGCGTTAAAAATGGATCGTGCGCGTGTGCAGATCGGTCGTATTTCACGCTTTGGTTTACTGGAAATGTCACGTCAACGCTTACGCCCGTCATTGGGTGAAGCTACACAGAAAGTTTGCCCGCAATGTAATGGTTATGGCACGATTCGTAATATTGAATCTCTGTCGTTATCGCTTTTACGTATTGCCGAAGAAGAGTCGCTTAAAGAGCATACCGGTCGTGTCATTATTCAGGTACCGGTGGAGGTTGCGACCTTTATCTTTAATGAAAAGCGCAAAGATCTAATTGAAATTGAAAATCGTACCGGTGTAGAAATTTCATTCATCGCAAGTAAAGCCATGCTGCTTCCACATTATGAAGTGAGTCGTTTGCGTAGCTCTGAAATCGACAGTGTTGACGGTAAAAAATCCTATCAACTGGCTGCTGCTGATGAAGATGTTTATGTGCCGGATCGAAATAAAGCCAATGTTGTAGAAGGTGAAAAAGCTGCTGTACAGTCAATAACCCCAGCCCAGCCGGCACCGGTAGTTGAGAAAAAAGTAGAGGAAGAACCGAGCTTTATTGCCGGTATTTTCAAAGCATTATTTGGTGGTGACTCGTCAGAAGATAAACCGAAAAATGCTGATAAGGATAAGACGCACAATAACCGCAACCGTAATAATGATCGTAATCGCAATCGTAACCGCAATCGTAATCGTGGTGGCCGTGATAGTAATCGTAATGAACAACGTGGTGATAAGCGTAATGACAATCGCAACGAAAATAAGAGTCGCGATCAAAAATCCGGAAATAAACAACAGCCCAATAAACAGCAGGGTCGCCAGCAATCTAAAAGTCAGCACTCGAATCAGGACAATAGAAACAAGCCTAAACGTGATGATTCATCATCGGCAAAATCAGAAAATGATTTAACGTCTCAGAATACTGCACAGCAAAATGATACGGCTAATAATGATCAGCAGGACGGGCGTAATGATGGTGCTCGTCGTGGAAACCGTCGTGGGCGGGGTCGTCGTCGTGGTGGTAATCGTAATGAAAATACCCAGCAGGATGGACAGCAGCAAAATAATCAAACGGTTTCCGGTAATGTAGCCGTGGTACCAGTTGATAAGTCGCAGGCTGGAAATAAGGCTGATGGTGATAATAAGCCTGCTATTAATTCAAGTGACGGTAATTCCAGTGGTAGTTATTCTGCTGAGAATAGATCGAGTGAAAACAGATCTGTACAGGATCAGCAGCAGAAGCAATACTATAAAGGCAGTGAGACTAAAGTTGCTGATGCTCAGCGACAGGAAATTAAATCTCCTGAAAATGCAAAATCAGAGAATAAAGCCTCAGAGAATAAA
>CAZHEA010000077.1:0-11390 GCA_964531165.1 uncultured Thiotrichaceae bacterium | reverse complement strand
TCAGAGAATAAAGCCTCAGAGAATAAAAACACGGGGAATACCTCTGCAGAAGCTAAAGGCTCGTATTATCAGCAACAGAAAAAACCTGAAAATACAGTCGCGAGTGTTTCTTCTGATGCGCAAAAAAATGCAGCACCAGTAGTCAAGGCACCAGCACCAGCACCAGCTGAGTCTAAGGTTGTAGATAAGCCGCAACCATCTGCTCCGGCTGCGCAAGCTCAAAAACCGATGCAGTCGCGAGCGCCACAGCAAGCGGCCCGGCCGGAAAGAACGACTGAAACCGGTTCTACTGGAGCCCGGCCTGCAGAAAGCAGATCGGCAGCGAAGCCTGTAGCCGCTAAAAATGAGCCACAGACACAGGACAAGCCAGCGGTTAAGCCTCAACAGTCAGCTAAGCCGGCATCATCTGCTTCCGACAAGCCATGGGAGTTTAAGGGTGAGTCGCCAGTTACTTCTAAACCAGTTAAACCGCAACAGGCTAAACCTGAGGCATCTAAACCGGTGGTAAAACCAGAGCAATCGGCTAAACCTGCCGCTTCGACAGAAAGTCCGGCAAAATCAGCGGAGAGCTCAGAGCGCAAACCCTGGGAATTTTAATAAGTCTCAGGAGATAGTCCGCGGTAAAGTGATACCTTATTTTTAATGTGCCGGATAAAAAATGCCCGCGTAAACATACGCGGGCATTTTTGTTTATAAAGCAGGCTATATCTTAAAGCGAGTGACGTACTTTAATGTCAGACAGTAAGCCCTGTGAAGCATCTTCAATTAAATCCAGTACATGCTCAAACCCCTGATCTCCGCCATAGTAGGGGTCTGGGACTTCAGTTTCAGAAAAGTGTTCGGCAAACTTTAGAAACATATACAGATTATCTACTGTGCCACCAGCCACATCTTCAAGGTCAGTATAATTGCTATCGTCCATGGCTAAAACATAATCAAACTTTTTAAAATCAGCGGGTTCAATTTTTCGACCGCGCAAGGTACTTAAATTTATGCCGCGTTTAGTTGCTGCGGCCTGTGCCCGGTTGTCAGGAGGAGAGCCAATATGATATGCATGAGTGCCAGCTGAATCGGTTTTTATTTTATCTTCAAGACCAGCCTGTTTTACAATATGTTGAAAATAGCCTTCTGCCGATGGAGATCTACAGATGTTGCCCATGCAGACAAATAACACATTTACCATTTTTATCACTCCTCACTTTGTTGCAAAGCATTGTATAATAATTGCCGTGAAATTAACTAATGATTACGCACCGATTTGTAAACAAGGGCAGCATGCTGAAAATTTATAATACCTACACCAATAAAAAAGAACAATTTAAACCCCTCGAACCCAATAAGGTGCGTATGTATGTGTGCGGCATGACGGTTTATGACCTGTGCCATTTAGGTCATGCGCGGGTTTTGGTGGTGTTCGATATGGTAACCCGTTACTTTAAATCTCAGGGTTATGATGTAACCTATGTGCGTAATGTAACCGATATAGATGACAAGATTATTGCTCGCGCTAATGAGAATGGTGAAGACTTTAATGATTTAACCAATCGTTTTATTGATGCAATGCATGAAGACTCAGAGGCGCTGGGTGTGTTGCCGCCGGATGAAGAGCCACGGGCTACTGCATCCATGGATGATATTATTAAAATGATCGTTATCTTAATTGAAAAAAATTATGCCTATGCAGCTAGCAATGGCGATGTTTATTATGATGTCAGCAAGTTTGAGTCTTATGGGAAATTATCCGGTAAAAAAACCGAAGACTTACGTTCCGGTGAACGGGTTGCCATTGATGAAAATAAAGACGACCCGTTAGATTTTGTTTTGTGGAAAGCGGCAAAACCTGATGAGCCTTTCTGGGATTCACCCTGGGGTAAGGGTCGCCCCGGCTGGCATATTGAATGCTCAGCAATGTCGAAGTGCTGCCTTGGTAATACCTTTGATATTCATGGCGGCGGTCAGGATTTACAGTTTCCTCATCACGAAAATGAAATTGCGCAGAGTGAAGCGGCTAACGGTGAGAAGTTTGTTAACCTGTGGATGCACAATGGTTTTGTCAGAATAGATGATGAAAAAATGTCGAAATCACTGGGTAATTTTTTCACCATTCGTGAAATTTTAGAAAAGTACCGAGCAGAGGATATACGCTATTTTATTTTGGCCAGCCATTATCGCAGCCCGTTAAATTATGCAGATACTATGCTGGATAGTGCGGGCGCTGCATTAAGTCGCTTGTATACAGCTTTGCGTGATATTGAAATCACTGAAATGAGCGATGATTCTACAGATTATGTACAGCGTTTCGAAGCCGCAATGAACGAAGACTTTAATACTGCAGAAGCCATGCCGGTGTTATTTGATCTAGCTAATCAGATTAATAAATTGAAAAAATCAGATGCAGTTAAAGCATCTGCACTGGCAGCCACGTTAAAATATCTGGGAAATATTTTAGGTCTGTTGCAGGATGATCCGCAAAGTTATTTAAAAAGTGGCGGTAGCTCAGACGGTATTTCAGATACTGAAATTGATACCATGATTCAGCAGCGTATGCAGGCAAAAGCTGATAAAAACTGGGGCGAAGCCGACCGTATTCGTGATGCGTTAAAAGAACAGGGTGTTGAACTGGAAGATAAGGGTGGGGAGACCAGCTGGCGCAGGGCTTAAGGTGGATTAATCATAAAGTCTAAAAAAATTGCCCGGGTGTTAAGTCACTGGTTTACAAATGGAACTTATAAATAATAAAAATTCACTGGATGAAGGCTATTTACTTCACTGGTATGAAATAAAAAAAATACTGGGTCGTGGCGGCTTCGGTATAACTTATCTTGCGCATGATAATAATCTGGGTCGCTTCGTGGCGATTAAAGAGTTTATGCCAGAGGATTTTGCCAGCCGGGACTCCACCAGTACCGTACACCCTAAAACCGCTGAGCAGGCCGAACTTTATCAATGGGGTTTACAGCGCTTCGTTGAAGAGGCCCGCACTCTCGCACAATTTAATCATCCCAATATCGTACGCGTACTGAGCGTATTTGAAGAAAATAATACCGCCTATATGGTAATGGAATACGCGCAGGGTAAAGATCTGTCGAGTATTTATAAAAGCTCATCTGCAATGGCAGAAGATGAACTGCTGGATATTTTTATTCCGATTATGGATGGCCTGGCGTTGGTTCATAATGCAGGGTTTATTCATCGGGATATTAAACCCGCCAATATTTATATCTGTGATAATAACTCGCCGTTATTGCTGGACTTCGGTTCGGCCCGTCAATCTATCAGTGGTAAAACCAAAGCCCTGACCAGTCTGGTCACGTATGGCTACGCCCCGTTTGAACAATACAATGAAGGTGCTGGAAAGCAGGGGCCGTGGACGGATATCTATTCGCTGGGTGCAAGTTTGTACACCGGCATTACCGGTAAAAAACCGGTTGATGCCATGGCCCGTGGCGGCAGTTTTCTGGATAAGGGCGTGGACTGTTACGAGCCGCTTTCAATTATTGCCAGAGGTCAGTATTCAGCGCATTTTTTACTGGCGATAGATAATGCGCTGATGTTTAAAGTGGAAGACCGGCCGGCAAATAGTTTGCAGTGTGCAGATATGTTGCTGGGTAAAATACCGGCTAAACCTTTGCCAAAAAATATGTTAGCTGTCATAGATAATGATGCAACGGTTATTCGGCCAAAATCTAATGCCGGGCCGAGTAGACGGACTTTACCTACCGGTACACAAAGTGGTACACAGGGATTAGTCGATGCTCAGGGGCGACGTAATTCGGCCAGAGCTGGATCATCTGCTGAGATTGAAAATTCTCAGAGCAATATCGGCCATGTACCTGCTGCAAAGAGTCATTCAATTAAAATCTGGATTGGGGTAACCGGTATTGCTCTGTTTGCTTTGGTTCTAGTGATTGCTTTTGGTGGATTGTTCGATGATGCGCCGGATTCTACTTCCATTCAGCTTGTGGATAGCAATGCATCGCAATCAATAGCGTCTGAAAACTCAAAACATAAAAAAACCGAAGATAAACTAACAAAACAAAAACGTTATATATCTCAGTTATTAGCAGCGGCAGATGAGGCGCTGGCAATAGGAGATTATGTGAAGCCGGCGGGTGACAGTGCTTACGCTTTTTATCAGCGGGTATTAAAGCAGCAAAAAAATAATTCGCGAGCTCGGCAGGGTATTAAGAACATCGAAAAAGAACTGTTAAATCTGGCGGGAACAGTCTATTTTGAAAAGCAGTATACGCAGGCAGAAGATTATTTAGAGCAGTTAAATAGCGTCAACTCGAATTCAAAGCGTGCAAAGTCTTTACGCAAACGCATAACATTAGAACAGTCTCAGCAGCGCCAGATTACTGGCTGGTTAACAAATGCAGAAAAACATTTAAAAAATAGACGTTACACTAACCCGAAAAATCAAAATGCTTATGTGTTGTTCAGCAAGGTTTTGGCTCAGCAGCCAGGAAATGTTCAGGCGCAGAACGGCATCAAGAAAATACAGAAATATTATATTCGTTCTTTTGATAAATATTTTTCAGCTGCAAATTTAAGCCGGGCAGAGCGTGAATTACGTATTATTAAAAAAATAGGTGTTCCTACAGAAGAAGTTAAAAAAATGCAGAAGCGTTTAAACGCTAAACAGAGGAAGCAGTCACCTAAAAAAAGTACAGTTAAAAAAGTTCAGCCTAAAAAACTTAATATAGAACAGGTGGGGCAAAAAATATCGCAGTTTAAATCGGCAATACAGGCAGGTAATAAAACGGTGCTGAATAAGATTAGTGATTATAAGCCTGGCAGAGAAAGGTTCGTTAATCAGCTGCTGATTAAGTATCAGAGTATTACGGTGAAGGTGTCACGGTTGCAGGTAATTGGCAGCAAAAATATAGCGATGGCACATATTAAACTGACCGAGCTGATTGATGTGAACAGTGAAACCGTCGAGGCGGGTGACTGGGGTGAGTTTGAAATCACATTACGCTATAACAGAAAAAATGAACTAAAAGTTGTCTGGTGAGTTTTGTGCGGTGATTAAAGTTTTTTGTGAACTCCATCACTCGGCAATCATTGACGATATAGCCCGAATCACTTAGTATCTTGCACTAATCATGTGTGACTGTCTGTTTCAGTTTTTATGAAAAATGGATTGAAAGGAAGCGACACGGAATAAACTCAGCAGGATGATAAAGTGATTAAAACTATTCTAAAAAAAGCCACTGTGCTTTTTGTCTGCCACGCGCTGGCATTTTCTTCTTTACTACAGGCTGCTCAACTCTCTTTACCTTCCGGTGATTTAACACCACCTGAAATTACCCAGCCAAAATACATTGATAAAGTCAGTAAAGGCCAGCCCCATAAAATTAGCGTGGTGGTTACTGATAATGTAGCCGTCAAGCAGGTCATGTTATTTTACCGTGTGATTGGCACCGAACGTTATCAGCGTTTACGCATGCGCAACAAAGCTAAAACCAACCAGTACTACGCGATTATTCACGCAAATAAAATTAAAAAACCCGGCATTGAATATTATATTCAAGCGGTTGATGGTGCCGGTAATAGTTTATTACATGGCTACGCATTTTCTCCCCTGAGTGTAAAAACCATCAATGATAATGCGCTTATCGCAAACTCGCAAAATGCAAAACCCCGTACCGAAGAAGATGATGACAGTATCTTTAGCAATAAATGGTTCTGGATTGGTTTAGGTGTACTGGTTGCGGGTGCTGCCGCGGGTGGCGGTGGAGGCGGTGGTGGCTCAGAGCCAACAGCGACCGGTTCTACAGTGGTTGTTTCTGCACCTGTTCCCTGATTTTAATAATTTTCAAAATATTTAATATGAGGCATTTACACCGTAACAGATAAAACAAAAAATACCGGCATTCCGACATGCTTCTGAGCCGGACTAAGTTTGATTGGATCAAACTTGAACATGTCAGCATGGCCCGAAGGGTAGCCCACATGGATGTTGGCTATAATCCAGTGACTTTTAACCGTTAATGTTATTCGATTTCAGCCACAGATAGCCCGCAATGATATTGTAGTTTTATTTTTTGTATAAAGTTCACAATGTAAAGTTTAACCATAAATTAATAATAAAATTAATTTACAGGATGTAATGTATGTATTTCTTATCTTTATTTCTTAAAAAAATCACGTCGATTTTTATCATTGGTTTACTCAGCTTAACCATACTGGCCTGTGAATCCGGCAATTCAAATGTGGGTACAGTACCGACAGAAGACAAAGGCGGTGTCTCGCTACCCCGTGAATTAAAAACCACCCTGTTAACAGAGGGTGTACTGGCAGCATACATTATTGTAGATGACGGTAGTCGCCAGAAAATGTCCATCAATGGCGACAATGCCGGCATTAGCCTGAGCGGTTTAACCGAAGGTATGCACAGCTTTGTAATTGAATTTGAATATATCGTAACCGCTAATCCCGGTACACCGGTGATGCTCGCACGTGTTATTCAGGAATTGAACGTAGGTACTGGCAGTAACACGTTAAGTGTTGATGAAGCCGACTATGACACTAATTATGATGATGATAATGACGGGCAATCAAACTTAAGCGAAATCGCAGCAGGTGGTAATCCGTTTGCCGGTTATGTTATTAGCAGTATCAGCAGTAACACCACAGAAGATCAGGATACCGCGAGTTTTACAATTGTACTTACCCGTGTGCCAACAGCTGATGTAAATATAGGTGTAACTAGCTCGGACATTAATGAGGGCGTAGTTAATCATGCCGGTATTACTTTTACCACGGCTGACTGGAATGAACCCCAGACCATAATTGTTACCGGTGTCGATGATGATGTCATTGATGGCAATGTTAATTACAGTATTATTATCTCCGCAATGGAGTCTAATGATGCAAATTACAATGGTGAAAAACCTGCAGATGTAAGCGTTACTAATATCGATAATGACAGTTCCGGTTTTAATATCAGTCCGATAAATCGCAGCACTAATGAAAGTGGCGCAACCGCAAGTTTTACTGCACGTTTAAACACGCAGCCGACGGATGATGTGGTGATTAATTTAAGCAGTTCGAATACCGGTGAAGGTAATATAGATAAAATCAGCCTGACATTTACAACACAAAACTGGCAAACACCACAAACCGTAACAGTTATCGGCGAAGATGATAATGTGCTGGATGGAAATCAAAGTTACACAATTGATTTTAGTGCAGCGGTTTCTAATGACGGTAATTATAATAATCTGGTTGCCAGTAGTGTTAGTGTGCTCAATCTGGATAATGAAGGTGCATTGAGTGTAACTCTTAGCGCGAGTGTCAGTAGCATTAATGAAACCGGAGGCAAGGTAACTATCACCGCAACCATGAGCAGTGCATCTAATCAGGATGTGATTGTTAATTTGAGCTATCGGGGAAATGCCAGTGCGGCGGATTATACGCAAGTTAGTTCTATTACAATAGCTGGTGGTGCAGGGGCTACCAGTGGCTCAGTAGAGATTAGTGCGAAAGCGGATACAATTCACGAAGGCGATACAGAAACATTTATTGTTGAAATCAGTTCTGTTACGAATGCCCTTGAATTTGGTACGCAGAGTGCGCCTGTTATTATTGTGGATGATGATCAGTTGCCTATAGTGTCATTATTTATTGACTCGTCATCAACGCTTGCTGAATCGGTGGGCAGCGTAAAACTAACTGCGAGTATTGATACGGAATCTTCCCGTGATGTGCTTGTAAATTTAAAATATACAGGAACAGCGACTGCAAATGGCGACTATACAAAAATAGACAGCATTACTATTCCTGCTATGACTACCTTTTTACAGGTTGACTTTAACGTAATTCAAGATGTTATTGATGAGCCAACTGAATTTATTACTATTGAAGTTGACTCGGTAGTTAATGGTGTAGAAATTATCGCACAAAAAATAGAATTTAGTATTGATGATGACGATAATCCACCGGAAATAAATTTTACGACTAACCAAACGGTGCCTGAAACCCATGGTGCAGTAAGCATAATCGCATCACTAACTATAATCAGTGCATTTGATATTACGCTTCCTTATACCGTGGGAGGTACTGCGGGTAGTTCCGATCATGATCTGGTAAATGCAAGTATTAACATTCCGGCAGGACAAACGGCAGATGCTATTAATTTTAATATTTTAAATGACACATTAGTTGAAACGAATGAAACAATTGTGATTAGCATGGGGAGCGCAGCTAATGTAACTAATGGTGTGGCCAGTAGCCATATGGTGACTATTACTGATAATGATTTTTCAATTGGTGGTTCTATCAGCGGAATTAATGGTCTTAATCTGGGTTTGGTATTACAAAATAATGGTATTGATGATTATGAAGTGAATGCTGGCGGTCCCTTCACTTTTTTCTCAGGCTTAAATGACGGTAGTGATTACAATGTGAGTATTAAATCTAATCCACTCGATCAAATTTGTGCTGTTAATAATTCAAGCGGTACGATTAATAGCGCTAGTGTAGATAATGTTGTTATTACCTGTTTCTTCGATAATGATGTCACTGTGAAACCCCAATATAAATCAGTGATGATGGATTGGTTTGAAACTGTCGGTGCAACATTTAATATTTATTATTCAACGGACAAAGGCTTTGATCCAAAAAATTATACGAATTTTAGTGACAGTAATGTTATTCGCAATGTGCGAGCTCCTTATGTTGTTAATGGATTGAACAATGACCAGATATATTATTTCGTATTGGAGGCAGTTTACAGTCAAGCTTCTGTGTTTACAGTAGAAAAAAGTAGTCGACCAGGCGAGTGGGTTTTTGATGGTGCTATAAACGATATAGCTATTTCTTCTGGAGGTGCTCGCTATCTGGGTGGTGATTTTACCAGTGTAGGCATTAACATAGGTAAGGCCGTACCAGTAGATGTAATTACAGGTATGCTCATTTCTGATAACTTACCTTATGTTGAAGGCTCTGTTATTGAAATTATTTCTGATGGACAGAGCGGTTGGTTTGTAGGGGGGGAATTTACTAGTGTTGGGGGTGAGGCTCGTAATGGTCTAGTGCATATTTTGAGCAATGGCGCACTTGATAAGAATTTCCCTGATATAGATAAGTCGGGAAGTGTTAATGCTTTGCTAATTGATAACGGTACATTATATGTTGCGGGAGAGTTTAGCGGTATTGCAGGTGCTGTACGTAGTAATCTTGCAGCTATTACATTGGACGGTGTCTTGATTGACTGGAGTCCACAGGTTGATAATGGTGTAAATGGAGCAAATTTTTCGTCTGGAGTTTATGCTCTCGCGGTTAGTGGGGATAAGCTCTATATTGGAGGTGCATTTTCTAATGTGAATGGAATTACACGGCAATCGTTAGCTGCTTTTTATAGTCAAGCTGCCATGAGCAATTTGGCGGGAACAATGATTAATGAATGGGGGCCATGGACTGATCGTGAAGTGTACTCGTTAGCCGTGGGAGGGAATAATCTTTATATTGGTGGTTTTTTTGACAGCGTAAATGGAGAAAGGCGTGGAGGATTAGCTGCTGTAGGGCTTGCTGATGGTTTTTTAACTCCTTGGTATCCGACTAGAGACTATCGAGATGCTCTCTTCGTTCTTACATTGGCAGTAAATGGTACCACTGTTTATGTTGGTGGGTTCTTTGATCAATTGGGTGTTAAACCTCGTCGTAATCTGGCATCAATAGAATTTGATGGAACGATAAACGCATGGAATCCTGAACCAAATAGTGGGGTTTATGATATTAAAATAGTTAAAGATACAGTGTATGTGGCTGGCTTTTTTACTGCTCTGATATCTACACCCAATACAAATTCAAAATATTTAACAGCCTTTGGCATAGATGGAGGGACTCGGTTTTGGCGGCCAAACGTGAATGGCCCTGTTAACGTTATAGCGCTCAATGGTACTGAGGCTTATCTTGGGGCATTAATTAACGGGTTTAATGCCGTCGATGCTATAACTCGTAATCGGTTAGCTTCCATCAATAATGATGGGACGCTTAGTGATTGGGATCCGGATGCAAGTGGCAATGTAAATGCATTAGCTATTAATCACAATACGAACACAATTTATATAGGTGGACTTTTTTCGAGTATAAAAAACATTTCTCGCACCTCTTTAGCGGCAGTTTCTACGTCGTCGGATTCTATTCTAGATAGCTGGACTGCTAATGTTGACGGTGCAGTCAAAGTGATAGATATTGATGATGTAAGTGGTACGGTTTATGTTGGAGGCTCTTTCAAAACGGTAAATGGTAATGCTTCACATAAAGGTATAGTGGCACTGGATTCTATTGGGGCTATTGATAGTCGATTGTTACTGGGCTTTACTTCGGCGACAAACAATGGTCGTGTTAGTGCGATTTCAGTTGATAATGGTGTTGTTTATGTTGGCGGATATTTTGATAGTGTTACCGATGCAGGAACAGGTGCTAATGTCATTAGAGAAAATCTTGCTGCTTTTACAACTGTGGGAGAGCTTGTTACCTCATGGAACCCAGTAGCTAATGGTAATGTAAATACGTTAGATACAAGCAAAGGTGTTGTTTATATTGGTGGTGATTTTACTGGCATGGGAGCTTCTCCCGTTACCGTGCGTAATAACCTTGCAGCGGTAACAACCGCAGGTTCTCTGACCAGTTGGAACCCTTCTGTAGTACAGGTGGCCAATAACACATGGAAAGTGGTTAATGATCTGGCAATTGATTCGACTACAGATATTATTTATGTTGGTGGTTCATTTACCGGTGTTGGTGCTCTAACTAGAAACCGTCTAGCCGCAATTGATATAAATGGTAATGTTCTTCCCTGGGATCCTGATGTGGATGATTCAGTGGTTTCGTTGGCTCTTGATTCTACTTGGCGATATATTATTGCTGGTGGTGTATTTAAAACAGTGGGCACTCAAGCTCGGGGAAATTATGTCACTCTAGGTATGGATGGTGTTATAAAATAAAAAATTAGTATAATCAAGTGGGCAGATTCGTTGATAGTTAATGCTATGTATGCCAACTTATATTTTTAACTAGCAAAGAGAACAGTATGGCTCGCTTATCTCGTTTTGTTTTGCCCGGGCATCCTCAGCATGTAATTCAGAGAGGCAATAATCGACAGATGATATTCAAAGTAAATGACGACTATGAATATTATCTGGAAAGATTACATGCTGCGGCTAAGAAGCATAAATGCGATGTGCATGCTTATGTACTAATGACGAATCATGTTCATTTACTTATAACGCCACACACAGATGATGGTATAGGTAAAATGATGCAAATGATCGGGCGTTATTATGTGCAATATTTTAACAAAAAATATAAAAGAACTGGCACGCTTTGGGAGGGCAGGTATAAGGCGACGATAATAAATACTGAGCAGTATTTATTTA
>CAZHEA010000076.1:11980-15052 GCA_964531165.1 uncultured Thiotrichaceae bacterium | reverse complement strand
AAGGCGAAAAATGTGAGCTTACACAGGTAAGTGAACATTTTTTAACGCCGGGCTGGAGCCAGTTAGCCGCGAAATGAGCGACAACAAACAGTTTGGGTGCTTCTGCGGTGTTTGTAAGCATACTTATAAAACCCTTGAGCCTTACTCATCGACCCCGGGAATGTGTCTGCCGGTGCTGTGTGCATTACCGCTTGTAGCGGGAAGCCTTATACATCGACGCTAGTTCCCACCTGAACTTCTGGTTCAAGGTTCGTGAGACTTGCTACGGCACTTGTGGTTGCACCCGCCTAACACCGGCCTCGCATTGCGGGGCTTTTTTTATACTAAGATATGATAAACGCTGAGACTATCGACCCACAACAACAACGCCGCCAGTTACGCCAGCGTTTACGCCAGCAACGCCGAGAACTGGATGCTGACAGCCAGCAACAACACGCACAGTTACTGCTTCAGCGGCTGTCTCAACAGCCGCTGTTTAAACGCAGCAAACGTATCGCCGCTTATCTGTCAGCAGACGGTGAGATTGATCCGGCCTGTTTAATTCAGAGCGCACTGCAGGCTAATAAAAAAATATATTTACCCGTCATCGCCCCTCTGTCTAATCGGCTTTACTTTGCACCCTACTTTACCGGCAGCAAAATGAAACTAAATCGTTTTAAAATAGCCGAGCCCGATGTACACCCGAGACACTGGCTGAAACCCCGCCAACTAGACCTGGTTTTAATGCCATTAGTGGGCTTTGATCAAGCCGGCAATCGTCTGGGAATGGGGGGTGGATTTTACGATCGAAGCCTGCATTTTATGCACTTCAGAAAGAGCACATACAAGCCGTATTTAATCGGACTGGCACACGCCTTTCAACAATTGGATAAACTGCCACAACAACCCCATGATGTGCCATTAGATATGATTGCCACCGAACAACAACTATTTATCTGCAAATGAAATACTTTTTAGTTAAATCCATATTAATCATTACCGCATTACTGCCATTAAAGGCGGTACATTTTCTGGGTCGGGGTATTGGTAAACTTACCTGGATGACCAATAACCGAATTCGTAAAATTGCTGAAAAAAATATTCAGTTATGTTTCCCCGAATTAAATACCCGACAACAAACTGAACTGGTGAAAAAAATTCTCAGTGAGACAGGTAAAGTTATTTTAGAAGCGGGAAAAATGTGGCAGTTAAAATCCGTCAAAACTTTAGCACTGGTAAAAGAAACCGAAGGCGAGCATTTAATTAAGCAGGCACAGGCAGCTGGTCGTGGTGTCATTCTCGCCATCCCCCATTACGGCTCATGGGAACTGGTGGGTTTATATTGTGCCCGGCACTATGCCATGACATCCATGTATGCACCACAACCCGACCCCCGGGCAGATCAGCTAATGCGCGATGCCCGTCAGCGCACCGGTGCCAAGCTTGTGCCCACCGACATCAATGGTATCCGCGCAATGAGCAAGGCATTAAAACAGTCTGAGCTAGTTGCTATTTTGCCCGATCAGTCACCCTACTCTAATGGTTTATTTGTGAAGTTTTTCGGACACCTTTGCTACACCATGACCTTGCTTCCAAAGCTCACAAAAAAAACCAATGCAGTGGTTTTATATACCTATGCTAAACGCCTTGATGACAGCAGCGGATTTAAACTCATATTTCGAGAGTCCAGCGAGGATTTAGCTGAACTGGATTTAGAGCCTGCGACCAGGCAGATGAATGCAGATGTTGAAAAATTAATTCGCGAAACACCGCACCAGTATCAATGGACATATAAACGATTTAAACGTCGCCCCGAAGGTGAAAAATCTATTTACTAAATCATCGCACGCTTAAATTTCATGAATACTTAATCACCATGTTATGATAAAAACGGGTTGGAAATGCTCTGGCTTAAATAATTTAATTTCATCAAAGTTACAAAGGGATATCAATGTCAGTAAGCGCACAACAAATACTTGATAAGTGGCCGGAATTTTTCTCTTTAATCAGCGGTGAAAAATCAACTCAGGCGGAGCGCCCCAGTTCAGCCGAAAACCCTTTGGCTAACAGCATTGTTTACCTGAATGATAATAAATTACTTTCTGAAATTAATTGCAGTGACATTAGTATTGCGATAATTTCCGAGAAAAACATTCAGAAACTGGACACCACTGAATTAAATTCCAGCATTACATTTTTATCTTCAGCCAATCCTAAAATGGCAATGTCACTTATTAACCAGAGCTTCTTCCCCATTACCGACAACCAGCGCCAGATTGGCCATGCAGATATTCACGCTAGCGCAACTATTGCGGCAAGTGCAAGCATAGGAAAAGACACCATTGTCGGCCCCAACGTGGTTATCTACGACAATGTTGTGATTGGTGACAACTGCTTCATCGGTGCACAAAGCGTTATTGAAGCTGACTGCCGACTGGGTAATAACTGCCATATTCATGCAATGGTTTTTATTGCCCACCATACTGAAATAGGCGATCACTGTGAAATACATCCACAAACTGCAGTTGGCACTGAAGGCTACGGCTACGCTACCGACGAGCATGGCGACCACCATCGTATTCCACATTACGGCAACGTTATTTTAGACGATCATGTGCATATTGGTGCCGGCGTCAATATTGACCGGGGAACATTTGAACACACCCGCATTGGCCGCCACACTAAAGTTGACAACCACTGCCATCTGGCACACAACACCGTTATTGGTGAACAGTGTTTTGTTACCGCCGGTTTTATTACCGCCGGTTCAACCACCATTGGCAACCGTTGTTCATTTGGCGGGCGCTCATCGATTAACGGCCATATAAATATTTGTGACAATGTATTAGTGGGCGGTGCAAGCACCGTAAGAAATAGCATAAAAGATGCGGGAGCATATATGGGCGACCCGCTAATGACAATGAAAGAAGGCCTGCGTGCATATGCAACCTTTCCGCATATTACACAGATGCGTAAAACATTAAATGCCATGAAGAAATCACTTGAGAAAAAAGACGAAGAATAATATAAGCGCAGTGATGATGGTTATTAATCTGTGACTGTAGGTTCGAATTTATTCGAACAAGCCTTTAG
>CAZHEA010000076.1:5048-11880 GCA_964531165.1 uncultured Thiotrichaceae bacterium | reverse complement strand
CGAATAAATTGGCACCTACATACTTTACGGGGCCGGAGTCATGCCCGAAGTCAATACTGTTTCCTGTAAGTGACGCTCCGGCATGACTCCGACACCTGATAGAAAAAGCACGTTAACTTAATCCACCGCTGGCCCTAAAAACATTTTATACGCCTGATTATTACTTTCATCCCACCAGTTATAACCCAGCTCATCTAAGAATGCCTTTACCTCTTTGCGCTCAGTGGCGGGTACCTGCAATCCAACAAGTACCCGACCAAATGCGGCACCATGATTTCGATAATGAAACAGGCTGATATTCCAGCGCTTTCCAATATGAATTAAAAACTCCAGCAACGCACCCGGGCGCTCTGGAAACTCAAACCGGTACAGCACTTCGTTTTCTATTTTATTCGCATGCCCGCCAACCATGTGGCGCACATGTAACTTGGCCATTTCATTGTCGCTCATACTCAACACCGGATAACCTTTATCGGTTAATTTTTTAACCAGTTCATCCAGTTCGTCCGAGCCATCCGCTAGCTGAATACCGGCGAATACATGTGCATTACTGCTATCGGAATAGCGATAATTAAATTCGGTGATACCTTTTTTGCCGATTAAACGACAAAAGCGTAAAAAACTACCGGGCTCTTCCGCAATGGTAACGCCAATCAAACCTTCCCGATGCTCACCCAGTTCGGCACGCTCAGAAACATGTCGCAGGCGATCAAAATTCATATTGGCACCGCTATTAACGGCAATCAGAGTCTGTTTACTTACCTTGTTTGCTTCGACATATTTTTTAATGCCGGCAACCGCTAGCGCCCCTGCAGGCTCCATGATGGAGCGGGTATCATCAAAAATATCTTTTATCGCCGCACATATCTCATCCGTATTAACGGTAATGACTTCGTCGACCACCTGCTTCGCCACCCGCCAGGTTTCCCTGCCAATTTGCCTGACCGCCACCCCGTCGGCAAACAGCCCGACCTGACTCAGCACCACCCGGCGGTTTTTTTTCAGAGCCGCCGCAAAGCAGGCGGAGTCTGCCGCTTCCACGCCAATAACCCTTACTTCCGGGCGCAAATATTTAATAAATGTCGCCATACCGGCAATTAAGCCGCCACCTCCAACCGGAATAAATATCGCATCAATTTCGTCAGTGTACTGACGCAGAATTTCTACCGCCACCGTACCCTGCCCTGCGATAACATCCGGATCATCATAGGGGTGAATATAGGCCAAACCTTCTTTTTCACATAATTCATTGGCATAAACTGATGCCTCATCAAAGGTATCGCCTATCAGCACAGCCTTTGCACCATAGGAGCGCACAGAATCCACCTTGATTTTAGGCGTGGTTTTCGGCATCACAATGGTAGCTTTCACCCCTAGCTTACTGGCAGCCAATGCCAGCCCCTGAGCATGATTACCGGCGGATGCAGCCACCACGCCCTTTAAATTGGCTTTACGGCTCAATTGATACAGCTTGTTATAAGCTCCACGCAACTTAAATGAAAAAACCGGTTGAAGATCTTCACGTTTCAGTAAAATCTGGTTATCCAGCCGCACACTTAAGCGGCGGGCAACATCCAGTGGCGATTCAATTGCCACATCGTAAACGCGGGCGCTGAGAATTTTTTCAATGTATTTTTGAGTCATGAGGCCTAAAGGGTTAGAATTAACGGTTCCGGTTAATGTGACAGAATACTATGTGATACCGTTGTACGATAGAGGCACGAAACAAAAATACGCTAAAAGTTTGCTGATTGGGGCAGGAACGCAGTTAATATCTAAATATTTACCTGCTTTATAATGAAAACCTGTGAGCAATAGTAGATTTATAATTCCATGATTTTCTCGTACGAAGGTATCAATATTTGCCATCAAAAACAAATGGCCTGATAAAAATATAGAAACACAATAGGTAAGAAGATGACTCAAGACGAAATGAAACGCAAAGCCGCCGAGGCCGCTTTACAATATGTAGTAGAAGATGAAATTATCGGTGTGGGCACTGGCTCAACCGTCAATCACTTTATTGATTGTCTGGCGGAAATTAAAGGCAAGATTAAAGGTGCGGTTTCCAGCTCTGAAGCATCCACCAAATTAATGCAAGAGCGCGGCATTAAAGTTTATGACTTAAACAGTGTCGATTACATTCCTGTTTATGTTGATGGAGCAGATGAATCCAACCACGGCCTGTCACTAATTAAAGGTGGCGGCGGTGCGCTGACCCGTGAAAAAATTATTGCCGGCGCCAGCAAAAAGTTTATCTGTATTGCAGATGAAAGCAAACTAGTCGACGTAATGGGCAAGTTCCCACTACCGGTTGAAGTGATTCCAATGGCCCGTAGTTACATCGCACGTAAATTAGTTGCACTGGGTGGCCGCCCGGAATGGCGTGAAAACTTTATTACCGATAACGGCAACGTAATTTTAGATGTTCATGATATGGATATTATGGAGCCGATTAAAATGGAAGATGAAATTAATAGCTGGGCCGGTGTTGTCACCTGCGGGCTGTTTGCGCGTAAGGGTGCTGACGTTTTGATTCTGGGCACACCAGATGGCGCTAAGACGGTGATGCCTAAATAGTGATACTAAAGGGAATCGCTCCAATCCCTCTTTTTCTAAGAGGGGTGCTGGGGTCGAATACGCTGGGGTCAGAGTCAAATTTGATACTGCTATCAAAGCAAACTCATCTTTTCTATCAATCAAATTTGACTCCGACCCCTTCACATTGACTCCGACCCCTTCACATTATTCGATATATCTAATTTAACTCCGACCCCGATTATAGTGCGAATAAATTCGCACCTACACGCTGCTATAAAAGTACCCGCTCAATCCCGCCATTCTTAACTTTCTGATAATAATTTTTCTGCCAGCTGTCACCCAGCTTATATTTCGCCAGCTCCACCAGAATATATGCCACTTCCATATTGGTATCGCCACGGTATCTTTCCAGACCTTGCTGACATGCGGGGCAGGACGTTAACATTTTCACATTATTATTCAGGGCTTTTTCATGGCCACTTAATTTTTTAATATCCAGTTTTAATTCTTCCAGCTTGCGATGCTTAACCTGCGCCGCAATATCCGGTCGCGCAACGGCAAATGTACCCGACTCACCGCAGCAACGATCAGACAGAGCCACCTCTTTACCCATTAGCGCTGTCGCCACATCGGTGCCATCATGATGTTTCATCGGCGTATGACAGGGTTCGTGATATAGATATTTTGTACCGCCAACACCATCCATGGTGACACCTTTTTCCATCAGGTACTCATGTATATCTACCAGACGGCAACCGGGAAAAATTTGTTCGAACTGATATTTTAATAACTGATCAATACAGGTTCCGCAGGACAGAACAACGGTTTTAATATCCAGATAATTCAGGGTATTTGCCATACGGTGAAACAGCACGCGATTACTATTGGTTATCTGTTTGCCCTTTTCTATATCTCCGGAGGCAGTTTGCGGATAACCGCAACATAAGTAACCCGGCGGTAAAACCGTTTGAATACCCAGCTCATATAACCAGGCTAAAGTCGCTACGCCAATCTGGCTAAATAGCCGCTCTGAACCACAACCCGGAAAATAAAAAACGGCTTCACTATTAATATCGGTTTTTTGCGGATCACGTAAGATCGGAATGGTTTTATCATCTTCAATCCCCAGCACCGAGCGCATGGTTCCGGTTGGCACGTCAGCCGGCATCGGCTTACTAAAAAACTGTATCACCTGTTCTTTAATCAGCGGTGTACCGTTAGTCGATTTTGGCCGTGTCTTTTTATTGCTACCACTGGTTTTCGGCAACACTCCGGGGATTAACTTCAGGGTATTGTGCATTAAACGCTGACCGATATAACCGGCCTGAATCAAACCCGCACGCATCGCCTTTACTTTTCCCGGTGAGGTCATATTTAAATATGCCATCGACATTTTTGTGGCGATATTTTCGCGGCGTTTACCCTGTTTTTTAAGAATATGACGCATTTTAATGGTGACATCACCATAGTCGATATTTACCGGACATGGCGCCAGACAACGATGACAAACCGTACAATGGTCGGCAATGTCATTCATCTCATCAAAGTGTCGAATCGACACGCCACGACGGGTTTGTTCTTCGTACAAAAACGCTTCGGTAATTAAACCGGTGGCTAAAATTTTATTGCGCGGTGAATATAATAAATTTGCCGATGGAACATGGGTTGAACATTCAGGTTTGCATTTTCCACAACGCAAACAATGAGAAATAGCGTCGTTTAATTCGCCCAGCTCACTGTCTTCTAAAATTAATGCTTCCTGCTTTAATAACCGCAATGATGGCGTGTATGCAGATTCCAGACCGCCGGTCTTACGTTGCAGTTTGCCTTTATTAAAATAATCATTCGGGTCAACTTCTTTCTTATAGCGTTCAAATGCATCAATAACCGAATCGTCAAGGTATTGCATTTTGGTAATGCCAATACCGTGCTCACCGGATATTACCCCATTGAGTGAACACGCCAGCTCCATTATCTGGTCAACGACGCGCTCGGCTTCCTGCATCATATTATAATCGTTTGAATTTACCGGAATATTGGTATGCACATTACCATCACCCGCATGCATGTGTAGTGCAACAAAGATTCGACTGGATAATATTTCACTGTGAATTTCGTCAAATTTTAAATGAATATAATTCAGTTCGTGACCACTGAATAAATTTTTCAATGGTTGCGCGACTTCAGTTTTATACGAGATACGGACATCCGCATTTAGCAACGACTGTATTACACTTAAATTGTCTTTAAATGCGTTAGACTCTTTTTCATTTTCCAGTAACTGATCTTTGAAACTTTGAATTTCACTACTGAAGTTATCACGCAATGCACTCCAGCGACTTTGCGCGGCTTCAATAATTTCAATTGCTGACTCAAAACGCGAGGTCAGATATTGCGAAGATTCACTGTCGGCACTTAACTGCGCCTGCTCGGCGTGAATGAATTCAAGCAATGCCTCAAGCATTGCCAGTTTATTAGCAATCGATTGCTGTACATTAATGGTCTCCGTACCCAGCGTATAATCACCCAGGCGATCCAGGGGAATCACTACATCCTCATTGATTTTAAACGCATTGGTATGTGCTGCAATGGCAGCGGTGCGACTACGTTCAGACCAGAATTTTTTACGCGCCTCTGCACTAACCGCAATAAAACCTTCCGCATCACGGGCATTGGCCAGGCGTACCATCTGTGATGCTGCTTCACTCACCGCCGCTTCATCTTCACCAACGATGTCTGCTACCAGCAGCATTTTTGGTAGACAGCCTCGGGCGGCTTTCGGGCTGTAATTAACCGCACGGATATAGCGATCATCCAGGTGCTCTAATCCGGATAGCAGTACCCCGGGGTGGTTATCAATATAATCTTTTATTTCAACAATCGCCGGAACGGCTTTTTGCAAATCCTGGCCATAAAATTCCAGCGCAACGGTACGTGCCTGCTTTGGCATGGTATGCAATAAAAAATAGGCTGAAGTGATAATACCATCACAACCTTCTTTTTGAACGCCGGGCAGGCCGCCTAAAAACTTATCGGTTACATCTTTACCCAGGCCTTCCTTGCGTAAAGACGAACCTTCAAACTCAAGTATTTGCGGATCACCGATTAGCAACTGAGTTTCTGAATGGTAATGACTGACTCTAAACTTGACCTGCGGTTGCAGGTGAATTTTACCCAGATTGTGATCTAGCCGTTCCACATCCAGCCAGTTACCATCAGCGGTAACCATTCTCCACGACACCAGATTATCCAGTGTTGTCCCCCACATAACGGCCTTTTTACCGCCCGCATTCATGGCTATATTACCGCCAATGGTTGATGCATCCTGGGACGTCGGGTCTACGGCAAAAACATGGCCATGCCTTTCCGCCAGTTCAGAGACCCTGCGGGTAACCACACCGGCTTCCGCTCTTACCACCGGCACCGGACTATCATCTCCGCCAATCTGCTTTTGTTCAACCGACCCAATCGCCTGCAGCTTTTCCGTATTTATGATAGCGGTGTTTTGAAATAGCGGAACAGCACCACCGGTATAACCGGTACCACCACCTCTGGCGATTAACGATAACCCAAGATCAATACAACGCTTAACCAGTGCCGGAACTTCATCTTCCGTGTCCGGTGTTAATACCACAAATGGAAACTCCACTCGCCAGTCCGTTGCATCGGTTACATGACTAACCCGAGCCAGCCCGCTGAAATCGATATTATCTTTTCTGGTTATTTTAGACAGGGATTTTAAGGCTTTAACTCGCAGCTCACGTTGTGTTGTAAACCAGTCGGCAAAGGTTTTTACCGCTACCCGCGCTGCCTGTGCCAGTTCAATGGCTTTTTGATTGCCATTTGCGCGCAGCTCAATCTGCTCTATGCGATGATTTAACGCGCTAATCAACTGCTTGCGCCGCCGTTGATTCTCTAGCAGATCATCCTGTAAGAATGGGTTACGCTCAACGACCCACATATCCCCCAGCACTTCAAATAGCATGCGGGCTGAATGACCGGTACGGCGCTCACCCCTTAGCTCATTAATTAATTCCCATACAGGCTTGCCCAAAAATCGAATAATGATTTCACGGTCGGAAAATGAAGTGTAATTATAGGGTATTTCGCGAATTCGGGTGTTTGAACTCATTTAGGAAAGGCGCCAGATGGTTTATGAATGACGAAGAATATTAACACAAAAGCTTAAAAAAAATTCCCGCATATTCATATTGCTTTAGGTTTTGCTCTTCTCTTAGAAAAGACAGACTGGAACCGTTCTTAAGGGCAACTTATGCGGTCGGAGTCAAAA
>CAZHEA010000076.1:0-4948 GCA_964531165.1 uncultured Thiotrichaceae bacterium | reverse complement strand
GGTCGGAGTCAAAATTGATATAGCAATCTACCAGCCTGAACTTAAATAAATTCAATTTTGACTCCGACCCCCGACTATCACTATATTTACTCCAGACCCCAGACTACATGCTCACTGCATAAATCGCAGGCATAAAAAAACAGGGCCGAAGCCCTGTTTCTTTTCAAATTAAAATCGAGTGATCGATTAGAACTTGTGACGAATACCGAAAGTGATATCCTGACGATCATTAGCCTTGTTGCTAGCATTATCGCCGTAACCAACATATGTGTTAGTACGCTTGCTTAACTTATGGTTGTACATTAATGCATAACCGATATCATCAGTATCATTATCACCTAATGTAACTGCAACATTACCAGCATCACTCACTTTCATGTTGAAAGAAGCAAAGATAGTATCAGCAGGAGCAGAACCATTACAGTTAGCACCACAGATTACGTCTTCTACTGACTCATACTGTAAGCCAAAAGTCATGCTGCCAGCTTTGAAGCTACCACCAACTTTAAACGCAGCTTCAGATTGGCCACCACCTGTTTGAACATCTAAGTAATCAATGTAACCAATGATTTTCTTAGTTTTGTAGTGAACACCTAAACCTAATGTTTCATCATCAGCACCAGAGAACGTGTAGTTAAACACCATCTGCATGCCACCCATCTTAGGAGATGAATACTGTAATGTGTTTGTACTACGACCGCCGTTCTGGCCAGCACCTGAATGCAAGCTAGACTGAGTATTCATGAAACCACGACCTTCTAAACGGGTGCGGTACATTGGGTCGATTTTGCCACCCATTTGCTTGTAGTTGTTAGACATAGTACCAAATTTAACAGTACCCATTGAGCCTTTTAAACCAACCCACTGGTCACGGTCAGTCAGTGCGCCGCCAGAATTACGCTCAGATGGATCAACCTGGAACTCAATTTTGAAGATAGCGCTCATACCGCCGCCTAAATCTTCTTTACCCTTAACACCAATTGAAGATGTATTGCTGTTCATTACAAGATTTTCACTTGTTGAAGATGGCGGGTTATCGTACGAGTTAGAATCAAGACTCAGGTGAACATTACCATAAACGGTAGCGTCCGCTTGAGCAGCTAAAGGTGAAACTAATGTTGCTGCTACTGCAGCTACTAGGAAACGTTTTTTCATTATGCAAGACTCCTGCATTTGTTGTTTATTGTCATAGCTATAACTTTTTGTATGGTCAAACAAAAAATCAAGTGTATTTATATACATTTAAGGAACTTAGTCAACCTTTTTTAATACAATAGGTTATATATTTCACTATATATACAGTGTATTTATGCATTTCGAAATTTAACTTATAACTACATTTCGTTTTTTTGAAATACATCGCTTTAATTTTTTAAAAAAAATTACTTATAAAACTGGCTATTATTTTTTATTTGAGACACTTCAAATTATTTAAAATTAGTTGTTAGCACTACCGAACAACCGACACTATTATTTATTTATATAATTATTAGCTGTCACTTTAAGCCCTATTTTTACCAACCGTACTCAGACTATATAGACTGCAACGTTATCACGCCAGCCCTCACGCACAAACAATTACGACCAGCATTTGAGAGAGTATCGACATTTGTCGCACTTTGTCGACATATTCGCTAATTTTGGAAGCAACTTAAGAATAGCATTAAATTCTAATCTTCTTCTTCGATACATCACACGGACATTTGCAGGCAATGCATCACCATGCCTAACACCCAACAACAACTAACACATCTCATACTTGCATTTATTGCAGACATAAAAAAACCGCCCCAGGCGGAGCGGTTTTTACATTAAATTTTAATCGCTCAGCTGAGCCAGAAAATTTTAACGTTTCGAGAACTGTGTAGCACGACGTGCTTTACGCAGACCGACTTTCTTACGTTCAACTTCACGTGCATCACGTGTAACGAAACCTGCTTTACGCAGTGCTGGACGCATGCTTTCATCATACTTCATTAATGCACGAGTAATACCATGACGGATAGCACCCGATTGACCTGTATCACCACCACCTTTAACCGTGATGTTAAAATCAAACTTATCATCCATCTCAACTATACCTAAAGGCTGTTTAACAACCATTATAGAAGTTAGACGACCGAAGTATTTTTCAATAGGTAAGCCATTTACTTTAAATTCACCACTGCCTGCAGTCATGAAAACACGAGCACTAGACGATTTACGTCGACCCGTTGCGTAGTATTGCGATTCTGCCATGAGATTTCTCTTTTAAACGTCCAGCACTTGTGGCTGCTGAGCTGTGTGTTGATGATCCGGGCCAGCGTAAACCTTTAATTTACGGTACATTGCGCGTCCCAGTGGATTTTTAGGTAACATACCTTTAACAGCTTTTTCGATAACCATTTCTGGCTTCTTATCGATTAGCTTCTCAAACGAGATTTCTTTAATACCGCCGGGAAAACCCGTGTGACGATAGTACATCTTGTCTTTAGCTTTATTACCGGTAACTTTAACTTTTTCTGCATTGATAACTACGATGTAGTCACCTGTGTCAACGTGTGGCGTGTACTCAGGCTTATGCTTACCGCGCAGGCGGCGAGCAATTTCAGTCGCCATACGACCCAGAGTTTTACCGTCCGCGTCTACCACGTACCAGTCACGCTTAACCGTTTCGGGCTTGGCACTGAATGTTTTCATGTTGTTCAATCCTAAAATGTTCGTACTCTACGAAAGGCGGCATATAATACAGAATTAGCGGGCCTGATACAAGCCTAACCACAATAAATTTATGCCGGATCGACATATTACAGCAAACACCCGGTGAATGCTGCATTAACTCAAAAAACAGGCAAAAAAAAGCGTAGCAGGGGATGCTACGCTTAAAAATTCTCAATCATGGAGAATATGGAGGAGTCATTAAATATGAAACTAACCAACTCTGGTAATTCATAAGATAAGCATATTCTAATATATTGGAACGAAATTGCAAGCTTTAAATTTACTTTTCTGCTCAGCGCTGCCCGCTACACAGAACAATTAAAACACCATAAATCTGGCGGAACCGGTCTTGCTCATCACAAAATCCGCCACCATCTATTCCAGCAACAATCGCTTAACCACCTGATTTTTTATCAGGTGCTGTTCTATTATTTCATCGATATCTGCTTCATTACGGTAGCGATACCAGATCTCATCCGGGTACACCACCATAACCGGACCCTGCCCGCATCGATCCAGACAACCCGCGGTATTCATTCTGATCCTGCCTTTTCCTGATAACCCCAACTGCTTTATTTTTGCCTTTGCATAGGCACGCAATTGGCCGGCACCGGCATCTTCACAACATCGCCGCCCGTCATCCCGCTGATTTGTGCAGAAAAAAATATGCTGCTGATAATAGCTCATATTCAAAAACTCTTAATTTCAAAACATTAACCAATTATACAATGATAAGATTGCCGGCGATGGAAAACACCAGCAAACTCTCAGATACCGATTTATGCGTAATGTGCGGCATGTGCCTACCACAGTGCCCTACTTATCAGCTCTATCAACGTGAAACCGAATCTCCCCGTGGACGTATCGCATTAATACAAGCCATCAATCAGAATCGAATCAAAGCAGATAGTAAAGCCCTGCTGCATATCGATCACTGTCTGAGCTGCCTGAATTGCGAAACAATTTGCCCGTCACAGGTTCCCTATGGAAAACTCATCGATGAATTTCGAGACAGGTATAGCCAACAGATAAACAAGCCTGTTACCAGTAAACTCATTCTCCGGCAGGCCTCTAAAATCAATGGCATTAAAAATCTGGCCGGCTTTGCCAGCAAGCCTCTGCTAAAAACATTTTTACAGGCTGTTGGCCGTTTTACTTCTCTGGCTGACAACCCGTTCACTCAAACGCCGGCAACACTTAATACACTTTACAGCGGCGATTACTCAGACACTTCCGCACGCCGCGGAAAAGTTTCTCTGTTTACTGGCTGCAGCGGCGAATCACTTGATTCAGATGCCATTAAGTCTGCTATTTTTATTCTCAATCAACTTAAATTTGATGTCCTCATCGCACCCAACCAACCCTGTTGCGGCGCACTACACCAGCACAATGGTCACATGCACACGGCGCAGAAATGTTTAAATGATACTCAGAAACAGCTGTCCTCTGACAACAACACAATAATTTTATTTTTTAGCCCGGCCTGCGGCGAACAGTTAATGCAAACTGATCAGTTAAATACGCAAGATGTACGGCGTTTTATTTATGAAGAACTGATCAAGCAACCGTTGAAGTTTTCTGCGCTAACCCAGCCGGTTGCTTTGCACGAAAGCTGCAGCCATCGCAACAGGCTAAAACAAAAAAATCTCAATCATGACTTATTAAACAACATCCCCGGTTTACAAATTATTGAATCCACCAACCCGTCTCTTTGCTGTGGTGCCGCCGGCATCCAGTCGATTAACTACCCTCAACAGGCACAGACACTGGTACAGGCAAAACTCAAAAGCTTTAATCTCACTCAAACCAGTATATTGATTAGCGACAATATTGGCTGCAGTCTACATATCAAATCAGCCGTTTCCGGGTATAATCAGCCGATAGAAATTCTGCATCCGGTCAGCTTGCTGGCTCGACAACTCATCACCCCATAATATTAAACAGCCAGAGAAAAACCATGCGCCACTTTAACCCTGTTGATCAATTTATCGTTCAGACCGATCATGCTCTACGGACTATTTTTGGTAAACCGATTACGACTGAGCGCGACAATCCGTCAAAACAAACCGCGGAGACCTCGCTCAGCGAATCTGAACGACAACTGTCGAGCCGCTTAATGCGGGTTAACCATTCCGGTGAAGTATCGGCACAGGCACTCTATCAGGGACAGGCCCTGACCGCTAAACTGGAAAGAGTCAGGGAAAGCATGCAACGAGCCGCACTCGAGGAAAATGATCATCTGGCATGG
>CAZHEA010000075.1:0-16349 GCA_964531165.1 uncultured Thiotrichaceae bacterium | reverse complement strand
CCTTACCGCTTGGCGACGGCTCAATAATTTTTTACTGTTTTGCACGTCCTGTTAATTTTCAATTAAAACTAACATCATCACTCTCTAACGGTACAAACATATTTCTAGTAGCCACTACCAAAACAGAGCTAACTTTCTTCAGTCTCATTTTCAGCCGCAAGCATAACTTGAAGCGGAGACTGATTCAAACCTTTAGCTACAAAAGCACTCCAGTGATCCGGCAATTTCGCCAATAAATCCTGAGCTGCCGCTTCACTTTCACAAGCCGCAAATACACATGCGCCTGTGCCGGTTAATCTAGCATCCGAATATTGCCTGAGAAACTGAATAACTTCAGCTATTTCAGAATGTTGTTTTGCCACTATCGGCTCAAACACATTACCCAGCTCATCAAACACCTGCGCTTCATTAGTAGTGCCGATTTGAAGGTCGCATATTCTGATGGCTGAACTGTCTCGTGTCAATTGCGAATTTGCAAAAAGTTCAGATGTTGATACATGAACATCCGGTTGCACCAGCAAATACCAGGGTTCCGTCGGTGAAATTTCAGTTAACTGCTCTCCGACACCTGTAGCAAATGACGCATGCCCATGCATAAAAACCGGCACATCAGCACCGAGGGCCAGACCTATTTCCGCCAGTTCATCCATACCCAGTGCGGTTTCCCATAAATGATTTAATACCATTAATGTCGTCGCCGCATCCGAACTGCCACCACCCACACCACCACCCATCGGCAGAAGTTTCTGTAAATAAATATCTGCACCCTTCGAGGTACCACTCGCGACCTGCAGCGCCATCGCCGCCCGAACCACCAGATCATCCTGCGGCTTCACGCCTTCATTATCGGTTTTACGCACAATTTTCGCATCGTCACGTACTACAAAGCGCAAGCGATCGGCAATATCTAAGAACTGAAACACCGTTTGCAGATTATGATATCCATCATCACGCTGCCCGGTAATCTGTAGAAATAGATTCAGCTTGGCCGGTGCCGGCCAGAATTGAAAAGTCGACATTTATTGGCCCTGAACTTTTTTCAGATCATCACCCAGTGACCATTGGCGAATAATTAAACGCACATCCACCTCTTCATTGCTATCCACTCGATTGATAAATAATTTCCCTGGCAAGTAGTAATTCCCAACCGACTGATACTTTTTAAATTCAATCCGCCAGCCATCCTGCTGCATTACACCGGGCAGGCCACTGTCTTTCCACTCCCGAATATCATATTCACTATCCGGAGCCGGCAAACCTCTTACCCAGTATTGCAACCCGCTTACAGGCAATGACCAGCCATTTAAGTTGTGCATTAATTTATCCACATCGGTATCAAATAACTCTTCACCGGAAGAGGTTTTTAAGGTCACACCATTTTTACGACCCATAATGAGCGTGGTACCGGCTCCCATTGGCGCCTGTAAGCGGATTTTGTAATCGCTTGAATTATACTGCTGCCAGGTATAGTCAGCCTGCCCGCCTTCATATTCGGTTTGAATGGCAATGCGCCCGCTGATTGTCCAGCTCTGTAACTGATTATGCAACTTTTGCTGTTGCTGCCACTCAACATCAATTACTGGCTCATACCTGACCGCAGTAGGGGCGCAGGCAACCAGGCCTGACAAGACAACGAGTCCGGCGAGGACATTTAAATATTTCATATTTGATTTCTTACTCGATTTTACTACGGATAACGGATAAACCTTACTGCATTATTTATTTTTTATTACTTTTTCAGGCGCTCTATTGTATCCCTGAGAACCGCCTGATTACCATTGAGTTTTTTACCCTGCTTCCAGATTTTTTTAGCTTTTCCAGTCTGACCATCCATCCACAGCACCTCACCCAGATGCGCTGCAATTTCCGCATCCTGTAAGCGCTCAAACGCTTTACTCAACCATTTTATAGCGGCTTCATATTGACCCAGACGATAATGTACCCAGCCCAGGCTATCTAGTATCGCCGGATCATCTGGCAACAACTGAGCGGCTTTTAAAATATATCCACGGGCTTCATTTAGCCGCTCGGTCCTATCTGCCAGGGTATAACCCAGTGCATTTAACGCAGTAGCATTTTCCGGCTCACGCATAATCACCATTTTCAAATCAGATTCAGTCACATCCAGCAGGTTAAGCTTTTCAGCGGTTAATGCCCGTGCATAAAGTAGCTCGGTGTTTTCCGGTGATAGAACCAATGCCTGGTTATAAAGTGAATAGGCTTCTTTATGACGGCTCTCAAGACGCAGCACTTCACCTTTTGCCAGAAATACCTGTATACGCGCATTGTCCGACTGATCCTGCTGGTTCAGTGATTCCAGACGGCTCAGAGCCGCATCCGCTTTGCCGGATTTGGCCAGCAGGCCAGCACTACGCAGCCTTGCATCCAGCCAGTAATCACCACTTAACACCTGGTCATAATTAACGATGGCAGCCATCATTTCACCATCATTCTGCTGAATCCGCCCCAGATAGTAATGCGCCTGCTGATTGTGATGACCATTATCTAACAACGTCTGCAGATACACTTTAGCCTCAGCATTTTTATCGGTTTCAATCGACAGTAGCCCCAGGCTCAGTAAAATATTTTCATCATCGGGCTTTACTTTCTGTAACACTTTAAAATTGGCTAACGCCTGATCAAACAACTTCATCTGCACCAGCATACGGCCATATTGAAGTCGCAGCTGGATATCTTTAGGGCGTTTTTCTACGGCAATAGCTATCTCTTTAATGGCCAGGTCCTGCTTACCCATTCCGGCATAAATCTGCGCCTTTATAAGATAGGCATCTGCCAACTCTTTATTAATTTCAATTAACTGATTCGCATGCTCTAAAGCCGCATCATATTCACCCAGATTAGCTTCGAACTTTGCCAGTAACAGCAACAGAAAGGGCTCACGCGGGTGCTTTGTATCCAGCTGCTGCACAATTTTTTTGGCAAACGGCAGCGAAGCCTCTTTTAACAGTTGAGTAACCTGTGCCGCCACTGAATAATTCAGCTTCTCATCTTTAATCAGCATCGATTCTATGATTTCAACCGAAGGCGCCAGATATTCTAAATGCAGAAAAGAAATAATCCGGATTCGCTCAATCGAATGTTTCGAGGGCAAATTAAGCGCCAGCCAGCGATCAGTTAGCTCAACCGCCTGTAAATATTGCCCCGCATATAACGCAATATAGGCCGCACGGGTAATCACCCCGGGATCATGACTTAAGCTTGCAGCCTGTGCGTAATAATCAATTGAAACCGACATATCACCGCGCACACCGGCAAACTCCCCGGCGAGCAAATTAAATAACAAATCTTCGCCCATAGACTCCGGAGCGGAGACTTCCTCTGCTTTAGGCACATTAGCGACATTATCGCCTTCCACCAGCTCTTTCTGATTGTCCGGTGCCGACGGCCCGGAGGTCTCTTTTACATTCGAAGAGTTACAACCCGCCAGAGTCAGTAGCATAGCCAGTGCTACTGAATTTAAGACAAATAATTTTAAAAAACCTGTTTGCGACCGCCGTTTCATAAATTAGTAACCACCTCAGTTGTATAACGGCTAAATGACATTTTCAATATGTTATCCCTATCTTTAATAATAAACCAAATAATCGGATTTGCCCGACTCAAAACTGTAATCGTAACTATCAGATGGGGTTTCTAACAATGAAGTTCAACTCAAAACAAATAAAAGCCCATCACACCTTGAATCTTTGCTTGCAACCATCGCCTCCCAAACCTTTTACCAAAGAAACATCCGCTAACCTTGTAAAATATGCGCCAGTGCCTCAAAATTAAGGGTTACTTCAACCGGACTCTCAACTAAGGGGGCAAAATGCAAATGCACCATGCCCTGCCAGCATTTTTCACAGTATGTCGATAATTACACTTGGTCTCAACCATAAAACCGCACCGGTCGATATTCGCGAGCGCCTGGCATTCTCGCCAGAGGATCTGGCGCAGGCGGTTAAGTCGTTGTCTACACTGGGAAATATTAAAGAAGCCGCTATTCTGTCCACCTGTAATCGCACCGAACTTTACTGCGCCACAGAAAATAACGACAACCTCAATCAACAGGCCATCGAGCAGATTATCGAATGGTTGAGCCAGTTTCACGGCCTGCAACCCGCTGAATTCAACCAGCACCTGTATACTCACAAACATGTGGAATCGATTCGCCACGCACTACAGGTAGCCTGCGGACTTGATTCACTGGTACTGGGTGAACCACAGATATTAGGCCAGATGAAACAAGCCTATGCCCAGGCCAATGAGCAAGGCACCATGGGCAGCCTGCTGGGCAAATTATTTCAGCATGCATTTTCGGTGGCCAAACAGGTACGCACCGACACCGCTATTGGCTCCAGTCCGGTTTCTGTGGCGTTTGCGGCGGTGAGCCTGTCGAAGCAAATTTTTGGCGATTTAGATAAGCACACAGCACTGATGATAGGCGCAGGCGAAACCATTGAACTGGCTGCCCGTCATTTGCAGGGTAGCAATATCAAACATATGATTATTGCCAACCGCAGCGTTGATAAAGGTCAGGCGCTGGCCGACCAGTTTGGCGCTGAAGCGATTGCACTGCCACAAATTCCGGATTATTTGCACAAAGCGGATATTGTCATTTCATCCACCGCCAGCCCACTACCTATCTTAGGTAAGGGCGCAGTAGAAAAGGCTCTCAAAAAACGCAAACACAAACCGATGTTTATGTGTGATATTGCGGTGCCCCGCGATGTAGAAGCCGAGGTCAACGAACTTGACGATGTGTATTTATACACAGTAGATGATCTGCACGAAATTATTCAGGAAAACATTGAATCACGTGAAGAAGCTGCCGAACAGGCTAGAGAAATTATCGAGAACCAGATTGACGATTTTTTAAACTGGGAACGCTCACTTGATTCGGTAGAGGTTATTCGCGACATTCGTGAAAATGCCCAGAGCATCTCCGATGAAATTTTACACAAAGCACAGGCGCAACTTGCACAGGGAAAATCCCCCGAAGATGCTTTGGCTTTTTTAGCGCGCACCCTGACCAATAAATTATTGCACCAGCCCAGCGCTACTTTGCGCCAGTCGGGTGAGAACTCACGCCATGACTTGCTCGACTATGCACGCCAGCTGTTTTTAAATAACCGCGGCAAGCCCACTAATAAACGAAAATAAATTAAAGCCTTTTTATGAAAGATTCCATTCGCCGAAAACTTGAAGCTCTGTGTGAACGCCACGAAGAAGTGGGGGTTTTATTAAGTGACCCGCAGATAATTTCCAACCAGAATAAATTTCGTGAAATGTCGAAAGAATATGCGCAGCTTGAGCCGGTTACAAAAACATTTAACGACTATCAATCTGCAGAAGGCGATTTAGAAGCCGCTGAAGAAATGTCTAAAGAAGACGATGCAGAAATGCGCGAAATGGCGCAGGAAGAATACAAAGATGCAAAAAAACGCATAGTAACATTCGAGCTGGAATTACAAAGGCTATTACTGCCAAAAGATCCGCACGATGACAGTAATATTTATTTGGAAGTCCGCGCCGGAACCGGTGGCGACGAAGCGGCTATTTTTGCCGGTGATCTATTTAGAATGTATAGCCGCTACGCAGAAACTCAACGCTGGCAAGTTGAAATCATGAGCGAAAATCACGGTGAGCACGGCGGCTATAAAGAAATTATTGCCCGGGTCGTAGGCCAGGGCGCTTACTCAAAATTAAAATTTGAATCTGGCGCACATCGCGTTCAACGGGTACCGGAAACTGAATCGCAGGGCCGCGTACACACCTCCGCCGCCACCGTTGCTATTATTCCCGAACCCGATGCGCTGGAGGAAATTACGATCAGCATGTCAGATTTACGTATCGATACTTATCGCGCATCCGGTGCCGGTGGACAGCACGTTAACAAAACTGACTCTGCGGTACGCCTGACCCATTTACCGACAGGTGTAGTCGTAGAATGCCAGGACGAACGCTCACAACACAAAAACAAAGCCCGCGCACTGTCATTATTGCAAGCACGCCTAGTCAGTGCCGAAGAAGAAAAACAGGCCGCAGAACAGGCAGAAACCCGCAAGTCATTAGTCGGCAGTGGCGACCGTTCGGAGCGCATCCGCACATACAATTTCCCGCAGGGCCGGGTCACTGATCACCGCATTAATTTAACCCTTTATAAGCTCGACGAGTTTATGCAGGGCTCACTGGATCATATTATTTCGCCCTTGATTAACGAATATCAGGCGGAACAACTGGCTTCACTTTCTGAACAGTAAGCTTTAAAGCATTGTTGTCCGCTAATGAACATAAAAAATGCAAATAGTTCAGGTTTGTGTGCCAGCAGCGCACCGCGTTTTAAATAAATTTTAGTTTTTATTTGCGTGCATACGCGTTCATTAATGAGAAAATACTTTTCGCTTTTAACAAACTATTTACATAACAACTCATGCAAATAACCCGACTCTTAAAATCCGCCAGTCAGCAACTCGAAAACATCAGCGATTCACCTCGATTAGATGTTGAAGTTTTACTCGCCCACAGCCTGCAAAAAAACCGCACCTACCTTGCAACCTGGTCTGATAAAGACTTAACGCAAACACAAATAAACACGTTTAACGAACTGCTAGAAAAAAGGCAACGAGGTGAACCTGTTGCGCACATCACCGGCACTCGCGAATTCTGGTCACTGGATTTAATGATCAGCAAAGATACGTTAATTCCGCGCCCGGAAACTGAATTAATGGTAGAACTCATTCTTCAGCGTTACCCACAAACACATGATGTTAACCTGCTCGATTTAGGCACCGGCAGTGGTGCGATTGCACTGGCACTGGCATTCGAACGACCCAACTGGAACATTATTGCGACGGACCAGTCTGCAGCTGCACTCAACATTGCCAGACATAATGCCGAGCGACTTAAAATAAAAAATATCGAGTTTTACGCCGGCAACTGGTTCGAAGCCATAGAACCGCATATTTGTAACCCACAATTTGACATTATTGCCAGTAACCCACCCTATATCGCCGCTGCCGACCCGCACCTGTCAATGGGCGATGTACGCTTTGAACCGGTCTCTGCACTGGCCTCCGGAGCCGACGGCCTGAATGATATCCGTCTGATTTGCAGGCAGTCATCCCGCTACCTGAAAAACAAAGGAATGTTAATAATTGAGCATGGATTTGACCAAAAACAGAAAGTCAGTGATATTTTCACTAAATCGGGATTTAAAAACATTGAACAAATTGCAGATCTGGCACATCAACCACGACTTCACATCGGAATAAACATATAATTTACAATAACTTATAATTACGCTAGTCAATTAAAATTACATTCCTGGCATATCCAGCAATCACAAAAAACACTTGTAAAATAACCACACTTCCTCTAACTTATTAACTATGAGCGAAGCAGAAGAGCTAATTAAACGACGCGAACTCCGGTTCTGCCATCTACATCCCGACCCTAATCAGGCCCGCAGTGCACTATTGCTTTTATCTGATGCCGAAGGTGTACTGGATATAACGCTGGCAAATGAAATTTGCCTGTATATTACTTATGATGTTCGCCACCTGACTCTCGATGCAATTGAACGGGTTTTGATTCGGCTGGGTTATCACCTCGACAGTCGTCTACTCTATCGAATGAAGCGCGCACTTTATAGTTACTCTGAAGAAACCCAGCGAGCCAATTTGGGCATGCTGGATAACACTGACAACACCACTCAGGTTTTTGTCAAACGCTACACCAGCAACTATCATGGCTGTCGCGACAAACGCCCCGACCATTGGCGCAAATATTTATAGCCCATCAAATATTTATGGCTACAAATATGACGCATCATCATTAGCCATTCAAGCCGGGCAATAAACGCGTCACTGTCTAATTTATCGCTGACCTTTCAACCGCAAAACGTGTAACGTTCAAGCAACATGCTTTTATCTTTTAAATCCAAACCTGTTATTATCTCACTCCATGAACGATCAACAACTACTGCGTTACAGCCGGCAAATACTGCTGCCTAATTTTGATGAAGACAAGCAACAAACCCTGCTCGATTCCCATGTCATTATTATGGGGCTCGGGGGACTCGGCTCTCCAGTTGCGATGTACCTTGCAGCAGCGGGTATCGGTAAATTAACGCTGGTTGATTTCGACCAGGTTGAACTGTCTAACTTACAACGCCAGATCATTCACACAACACAGCATCTACAACACGCTAAAGTAGATTCTGCCGCCGCTGCCATTAAAAACCTTAATCCGGAAACCGAAACAGCCTGTATCAACCGGAAACTATCCCAAACCGATCTGGAGATGCTGTTAGCAAATAGCGATCTATTAATAGATGCCACCGACAATTTCAACAGTCGTTTTATGATCAATCGCGCCTGCTACAACACCCGCACACCGCTGGTCTCCGGCGCTGCGATTCGCATGGAAGGTCAGGTTAGTGTGTTTGATTTTCACAACCAGAACAGCCCCTGCTATCGCTGCCTATATGATGAGAACGGAGAAGAAGATAGCAGTTGTAGTGAGAATGGAGTGATGGCACCCATGGTTGGAATCATCGGTTCCATTCAGGCAATGGAGGCGATTAAACTATTAGCAGGCTACGGCGAAACTCTTACCGGTAAACTGTTAATTACCGATGCCATGCATCAGGACTGGCGCTGCATGACTTTTAAAAAAGACCCGCTTTGCCCGGTTTGCGGCAAAGCCTGAACATTAATTACAAATTTATCGATATAAATTATGACACAGAAAATCTCCATCCCCCGCACACTTGCTAACCGTTTACTGACTCTGGCACAACTAACACCAACGTTAGAAATATGTGGGCTTATCGCCACCGATGCCAATAAAAAACATCACATTTACCCCATCGATAATGTAGCCGATGCGCCTCAGCATAATTTTGAAATGCACCCACAACAACAAATAACTGCATTTAAAAGCATTCGTGAGAAACAACAAACACTATTTGCTATTTATCACAGTCACCCGGACGGTGAGGCAAAGCCATCCACTAAAGACATTAATGATTCTGCCTATCACCATGCACTCAATATTATTATTTCACTCAGTACCGAAGGCGTACTAGATATGCGGGGATATTTTTATCAGAATGGTGACGCTCAAGTAATTGACCTGATTATTGAATAAGCCAGCCAGTCAAATTAAGGTAATAATTTTCAGAAACAAATATCCACAACAAACATCCGCAGATGGCTATTTGTTCCCGATACACACCCAAAAGACGTGGCGGCTTTAAACTTTTAAATCGATATTACAACCGGTACAGAAAATTAAACTGCAATGAATCAACTTCATCTCGCACAACATATTCTAAGCGTATATCCATTTTTTTATTAATCTCAAACGATGCACCCGCACCCACCATTAGGCCACTGTCATCGCCCAAATCCGCACCCAGCCGCCCTAACCAGCCAAAACCACCACCGATATTGCCATCGATGACATAGGTTCCCCAGATACCGGTGCTGTCTCTTGAAAACCCGTAATCCATCAGACCAAACTCAACCGAGCTATTCACCCCTTCCATCAGGTTGATGCGGGTAAGATCATAAGCAGCAAAAAACTGATAACCCAGCTCATCATCGACAGGACCACTTATCGAATTATTTGAAATACCAAGACCAATTGAAAACTTGCCTTTATCTAACAACGGTTTACTTTCGGCAGCTATAACAGATGATATTTGTATTGCAGAAAACAGTGTTACCGTTAAAAGCGCTAGTGGCTTAATTATATTACGCATGTTTGAGACCTTTATCATTGAACTTATAGTAATTCTGGGGCATCTTAAGCATTGCAAGGGAAACGATCAAGGCGAAGCTTAACGGAGTTTGATATAATCGACATGTAAAGCGTTATGATTTTGGTCTACACTCTATAACAACACACTACTTAAACACACTAATTTACTGATTTATATGAAGTTTTCAATTAAAACACCTGTTAATATACTCTCTCTGCTATTCATTTTTAGCATTTCAACGGTTTCAGCAAAAACCAGCACATCACTTGAAACGCTGAAGCCTCTGGCTGAACATAATCGAACCACTGCAGAAATTGTTAATCGTCTGGCTCAGCAGCACTATCAACGCACTCAGATTCGTCTGGATAATAACCTGTCCTCTATCGTGTTTGATCGCTATATCAAAGAGCTGGATGCTAACCGCAGTTATTTCATACAGGCGGATATCGATGAATTCGAAAAATACCGCTATCGACTGGATGATGCTTTTCGTGCGCGTCGCGTAGATCCGGCATTTATCATTTTTAATCGCTACCAGAAACGCGTTTCTGAGCGCTTAGAGTATCTACTGAAAACGCTTGAGCTAGGTATTGATAAACTCGACTTTAATACCAGTGATACCATACATATTGATCGCGAAAATTACGCATGGCCCCAGTCAATTAAAGAGCTGGATAAACTCTGGCACAAACGCCTTGTTAACAGTGCATTAAATTTAAAGCTCTCCGGTAAAGAACAGGACAAGATTGCGGAACTATTATCCAAGCGCTATAAAAGCCAGATAAAAAGAATTCAGCAAAATAATTCTGAAGACGCCTACCGGGTTTATATGAATGCATTAACCCTCAGCTACGACCCGCACACTCAGTATTTTTCACCGCGTGGCACTGAAAACTTCAATATTCGCATGCGCCTGTCATTACAGGGCATTGGCGCCATGCTGCAGTCAGATGATGACTATACCAAAGTCACCCGACTGATACCTGCCGGCCCGGCGGATAAGGCCGGTGAATTAAAAGCTAACGACAGAATAACTGGAGTTGGCCAGGGCACAGAAGGTGAAATAGTTGATGTTGTTGGTTGGAGACTGGATGATGTTGTCGATTTAATTCGCGGCAAGAAAGGCACTGTGGTTCGACTGTCAGTATTAAAAGGCAATGCAGTTGATACATCAAAAGCCAGAGTTATTTCTATCACCCGCGATAAAGTTAATCTGGATGACCAGGATGCCAGTAAAGAAATCATCGAATTAGAAAACTATGGCAAAAAATATCGTCTGGGTGTAATTGATATTCCAAAATTTTATATCGATTTTGAAGCGGCTAACCGTGGAGATTCTGATTATAAAAGTACGACTCGTGATGTTAAAAAACTTTTAAATGAACTCAAAACTGAAAAAGTTGATGGCATCATTATTGACTTACGTGATAATGGCGGCGGCTCATTACATGAAGTAAACACCTTAATTGGTCTGTTTATAAAATCCGGCCCCACGGTTCAGGTAAAAGATATCACCGGCCGCATTTATGTATCTAACGATAAGAGCAATGAAATCACTTATAACGGCCCGCTGGCTGTATTAGTTAATCGAATCAGTGCATCAGCATCAGAAATTTTTGCCGGGGCAATTCAGGATTATCATCGTGGCATAATTGTCGGCACACAAACTTATGGCAAAGGCACTGTTCAGGCAATGTTGCCTTTATCTAGCGGTCAAATTACGTTAACCCAACAAAAGTTTTATCGTATCACCGGTGGCAGCACACAAAATCGCGGCGTCATTCCTGATATATCTTTACCCTCTCTTTATGATGTTTCCGAAGTCGGCGAAAGCTCACTGGAGGCCGCACTACCGTGGGACAAGATTAAAGCAGCACACTTTAATACCTATCGTGACTTTGCGTTACAGATACCTAAGTTACAGGCTCTGCATATAAAGCGAGTCAGTGAAGACCCTGACTTTATTCACTTAACCGCCACAAACAAGTTAATTGAAACGCGTCGTCAGCAGAAAGAAATATCGTTAAATGAAAGCAAGCGACGTACAGAGAAAAAACAACTGGAAAACATACAGGTTAAACTCGAGAATGACAGACGCAAGGCGCTGGGCATGAAGTTAATCACCAGTCTCGACGAGCTCGACAATGCAATAAAAGATGGCGAAGAAGAAATCGATGCCGAAGAAGAAAAGAAAAAGGACGGCCCAACACCACTACTGACAGAAACCGGCAATATACTAGTTGATTTTTTAAATTTGAATTATCAGAATATAGCCACTAAAAACTAAAGCTATGGACTATTCTGTTACAGCATTGCCCCTTATATTAATAATTTAATGACGCAATGCCTCTGTTTCCAGTAAAGCTTTATTAACGACAGAAAACACTCATTATGCTTCTACCGTTAATAAAGCAAACACATATAAAACAGTTCATCACACTGCACATCCATAAAAATATAAAATCATCAGCTTATCCTCGACGTAACAAACATAATTGTCACTCGTCGGCCTTTTTGCATATACGCTGAGCCTCATTACCACTGCCAGTTACATTCAACCTGACAGCTCTACTATTTTTTATATTTTCTTTAGCGCATATATCTTGCATCCCAGGCAACACAAAGGAAACAAGATAAAGCACATTGATTTCAATTACTTAATTTATAAAAAATGATTTATAGAATATAAAGATCTATTACTTGATGGATCCACTGATCTTCTTTTGAACTATTTAATAAACTATTTTTTTCTTTCAACAAAAACTTATGACTTTCCGGTGTAGACAAATCGCCTATTGCCTTAATTGCTATTGCACGGTCATGCCACGACTGACTATTATTATAAATTGATTTCAAAAATGACAGCTGTTTTTTGTCTCTTAAAGTACCAATTGATGATATCGCTGCCATTCTCACATATTCCGAATTATGCTTTGTCAGCTTTTTAAGTGGTTTTATTGCAACCCAGTTATTACTAAACCCTAATTCATAAACATCAAGATAATCGACTTCACCAGCCGGTGCATTTAATATTCTCGCCGCCATATCCCTGACTTTTTCAGATGATACACGCTGCCCATATAACCTGTTATTTAACTTTGCCGCAAATTCCTTAACAACCAACTCCATGGGTTGATTTAATGTAGGCTCAACAATTTCACCAAAACCCCATACAGGCACTTTTCCTCTATGAATATATGCAGCTATTCTGTGTTTTTTATTTTTTAAATTAATATCTGCACTTAACATTGTAAACGTATTAAATGGCGTATAGGCATTGGTTCTCTGATTATTAATATTGAACTTTAAAATATCTATTTTAATGCCATTACTTTGATTTAAGGAGATATTCAAACCTTTTGATTTAAGCTCTTTTTCCGTATATTTTTTTAAATAAGCTATGGGTTCAATCGGCTTTTCTGCAATAGTCAGGTCTGCTGTTAACGTACCGGAACTAAATACTTTTTCAGTATCAATTCTACTGTCAACCAGATACAGGCCTTTATATTTTTTAGAATCTTTTTTTGTATATTTGTTATCCGACTGATCTGGCTCATCAATATTGTATACACTTGGCGCACAACCTTGTAACAAAAGAGACACGAGACCCAGCACAATTAACATATATTTTTTACATTTAATAAATTCCATAACTCACCTTTTATTTTTTTAACGCTCGAATAAATCCATTATCACTATATAATTTTTTTAAGAGCATTTTGGCCATAACTGGATATGCCTCAGCTGCTCGCGGAATCGCAACCATTCCAACAAATGATGACCCCCACTCATGAATAATTGAAATTTTAGAACTATACAAAACAAAGCCATCATTTTTAACTGTAAAAACAGCTGTTATTTTTCCTTCGCCGACACTAAACCCTGTAGCATCTATATCATTTTCTTCTATTAATGCACTGATTGTCTTTCGACTATTGCGATCATAAACTCGGGCTTTTTCCAGCTCAGTAACTAAGGCCATTTGTAAATAATGCACCATATCCTTGCCATAAGGTGACGATAAGCCGCTGCCTCTTATTGATATTTCACCTAACGAAACATCTTTGGCGCTGAATTTTTCAACACTAATTTTTTTATCTATTTTTTTGAGAATTTTAACATGATTATATTCAGGCGAATATTTTTGAACAGGTACAGAACAGGCACTTATAAAACCAAGGCATAGCACCATCAATATTATTTTTTTCATTTTATCCCCACTTACAAGTTATTTTTATTAGCTACGATTTAACTAGAAGCGCTCTGCATATTACACAGAAAATTTCATTCCACCCATAAAAAAGGCACAGTATTTTATACTGTGCCTTTGAGCGAGCTAATGATAGCTACTTTATTTAGCAGCAATATCATTCAACTGTTTAGATTGAATCATTAACCCATCTAAGCCAGCTTCTTTTGCTGTTTTGCCATAAGCGACTGCCATTAATGTTGAATAGTATGTAACAGGAATATTAAACTTGGTGCCATAAGTGGCGTTAATATCCTTCTGATACGCTTCAACATTTAACTGACATACCGGGCAAGGTGTTACGATCATATCTGCGCCATTATCATAGGCTGCTTCAATAATACCTTTAACCAGTGCCTGTGATTTTTTAGGCTCTGAAAATGCTAATGCACCACCACAACAAGACACTTTCTTCTCGTAAGTAGTACAGGCTTCAGCGCCCATTGCTTCAACCATGTTATCCAGGTATTTAGGATTTTCAAAAGATTCACCATCAATACCGAAAGGACGGTTAGTTTGGCAACCTACGTAACCTGCAATTTTAAGACCTTCAAGTGGCTTAACCACTTTCTCTTTCATTGCATCGAAGCCGATATCTTCCACTAACACTTCTGTGAAGTGACGAACCTTAGGCATTTCTTTAGAAAGTTCTAAGTGCGCTTCTTTCAGTGCTGTTTCAGTGCCTTCACGAATTTCTTCGTTGCCTTCGATACGCTCTTTTGCTTCACGTGTTGCTAACCAGCAAGCTGCACAGGTTGCGACAATTTCCTGACCTGGGTTGTTCTTTTCAGACAACGCAATATTACGTGCCGATAGCGCTAAGCGAGGTAGCTCACCACCACCTGAATAACCGATAGATGCTGAACAGCAATTCCAGTCTGGAATTGAGTTCAGTTTAATATCCAGCGTATCGCAAATTGCATCAACTGAAGTTTGCAGGTTTGAACCTGACGTGCCTTTCTGTGAAGAGCAGCCCGGGTAAAACGAGTATTCTTTGGACATGTTTTATGCTCCTATTTGTTGTTGCCAGAAATGCGCGCTTCTTCAATTTCCTGCGCTTTCTTAATCATAGCTTTAAGGCCTGACTTATCTTTAATGCTGTGGCCACCTAAAATTTCCATCGGGTTTAATCGACCGGCTTTTAACATGCCAAGACCTAAACCGGATGCTGCGATACCATTTTTAACGCCTTGCACAAAACCATCAAGGAAATAAAGTGCGATACCTAATTTCAGTTCATTAACACGACCGTTAACCATTAAGTTATCCCAGAATTTCTGCGAGAAACGTAAGGTTGCCTGATTTTTAGGAGCAATACCTAAACGCTTAGCGTAATGCGCTAAACCGTGCATGATATGCGTAATCGGTAACTCGCGTGGGCAACGTGCAACACAGTTGTAGCACGAAGTACACATCCACATAGACTCTGATGATAAAACTTCTTCACGCTTTCCGGCGCGAATCATCATAAACAGTTCCTGTGGCGGGTGATCCCAGTAAGGACCCATTGGGCATGAGCCGGCGCAAACGCCGCACTGCATACACATTTTAACCCAGTCACCTTCTTCTACGTTCGCTTCAACTTCTTTAAGGAAGTTATTGCGATATTTTTCAACCATCTGGTTATTATCACTCATTCTTTTATCCTCTTAGAAATTGCCATTAAAACTTAAATGGACTCATGCCGATTTCTTCAATGGTTTTCGCCATATCGTTAATCAGATCAGCCGTTCGAGCTACATCAGTAATAGCCACTTCATAAGTTGCCACGCGTTCTTTTTCCAGATTCAGTGTTTCCAGTGTATCGGCAATTTTGCTCATACGCATATGGGCAATTTCAGAACCTTTCACAAAGTGACACTGGTAATCATCACCCTTCTGGCAACCCATCAGGATAATGCCGTCATAACCGGAGTTAAGTGCATCTGTTAACCAGATAGTGTTAACAGAACCTAAGCAACGAATCGGAACAATACGCGTAAACGCACTGTATTCCAGTCTGTTCTGAGCAGCCATATCAAGTGCTGGATATGCATCGTTTTCACAGGCAAGCACTAAAATACGCGGCTTTTCGTCAAACTCGTCTGGAATATCAACATTCTTAATTTGTTGTCCCACAGTATCAATCGAGTAGTTCTCAAAAGAGATAACCCGTACCGGACATGCACCCATGCAAGTACCACAACGACGACAACGTGCTTCATTGAAAGCTGGGAAACCTTTTTCATCTTCGTTGATTGCGCCAAATGGGCATTCAACCGTGCAACGTTTACACTGTGTACAACCTTCAATACGGAACTGAGGATAACTTAAGTCACCAGAACGAGGATG
>CAZHEA010000074.1:11190-16445 GCA_964531165.1 uncultured Thiotrichaceae bacterium | reverse complement strand
CCTGCTACCCTCGGCTTAGAAGGCCGATGCTCTATCCAGATGAGCTACAGGCGCAAAATCAACTCGCTTGCCAAATCGCCCCATTCAGATTCAGGGGACGTTACCGCACTTTATCCTCGTCCCTAGCCACTCACAACTAGAAACAATAATTTGGTCGGGGTAGAGAGATTCGAACTCCCGACATCCTGCTCCCAAAGCAGGCGCGCTACCAGACTGCGCTATACCCCGATATTTTTTAACTTATCCCTGTTTGGCGATATGCTGTGTAAGCACCTGCACTTCTATGAAGAAGCAGGCTCCGCTTGACTGCGCTATACCCCGATATTTTTTAACTTATCCCTGTTTGGCGATATGCTGTGTAAGCACCTGCACTTCTATGAAGAAGCAGGCTCCGCTTGACTGCGCTATACCCCGAATTTAAACTTTAAGCTCCATCTATCGCTTCCGCGAACTCCTCGTTTGCGGCTTTTGTGTAGCAACAAACGAGGAAGCGGATATTACGCATTTAGTCGATTCAGGTCAACTGCTTAGTGATGTAATTCATTAAAATTCTTATCTTTATTTACGTTAAATGTCTTATGTCGCTTGTGGGCAGTGCCCATTGCATGAGAAAATCCGCATCTGAATTTTAGCCGCAACCCCTATCGGATACATTATTAGTATGTCTGCACAAATTATAGATGGCAAACAGGTCGCCACAGACCTTCACACAACCATTCGACAACGGGTAGATGCCCGGCTAAGTGCAGGCAAAAAAGCCCCCGGACTGGCGGTAGTGCTAATCGGTAAGGATCCGGCTTCTCAGGTATATGTACGCAATAAGCGTCTGGCCTGTGAAAAGGCAGGTATTCTGTCCCGGGCTTATGACTTACCTGACAGCACTTCTCAGCAGGAGCTGAACGACCTGATTGACCTGCTGAATAAAGATGACGATATTCACGGTATTCTGGTGCAGTTTCCTCTGCCTGAGGGATTAGATGAGTCTGCGGTTATCGACCGTATAAATGTCAAAAAAGATGTTGATGGATTCCACCCCTACAATCTGGGGCAACTGGCACAGCGTAATCCGGGCCTGCGGCCCTGCACACCTTACGGGGTAAAACTGCTACTCGATTCAACCGGTGAGACCTATTATGGCCGCAATGCGGTAATCGTCGGTGCATCTAACCATGTGGGCCGTCCTGCTGCATTAGAGTTACTACTGGCGGGTGCCACCGTTACCGTCACTCACCGCTTTACCAACGATTTAGAAGAGCATGTGCGCCGTGCAGATATTGTTGTGGTTGCCGTGGGCAAGCCAGGCCTGGTACAGGGTGAATGGATTAAAGACGGTGCAACCGTTATAGATGTAGGCATAAACCGCCTCGAGGACGGCTCACTTTGCGGTGATGTGGATTTTGAAAGTGCCTCAAAGCACGCCGCATGGATCACTCCGGTACCCGGCGGAGTCGGCCCGATGACAGTGGCTGTGCTACTGCTTAACACTCTGGATGCAGCGGATAATCTCGACGAATAAAACGTATTTAACATGGATCAAATACCGTTTGTTATGCCTAAGCGGATAATGGGGTGCTACACTTTACAGTAACCATGACTAACGACCCATTAGATATAGTTTATGCATAACGTCCTTAGCGATACTATTATATTACTGGCCATTTCGGTCGTCACTGTCGCCCTGTTCAGGCGCATCAAACTCCCCGCCATTTTAGCCTATTTAGCCGTTGGCATTAGCCTCGGCCCGCATGCTGCCAACCTGGTCGAAAGCTCTGAAACCCTGCACTTTCTGGCGGAAGTTGGCATCGCCTTTTTATTGTTCAGCCTGGGGCTGGAATTTTCATTAAACAAACTCATTGCTAATCGCCGCTCTGTAGTCGGCCTGGGTAGCGCGCAGGTCACCTTTACATTGCTCATCGCCGGTTTAAGCGCCTGGCTACTGGGTGCCAGCCGGGAATCCGCATTTGTAATCGGCTGCGTTATAGCACTGTCATCCACCGCCATTGTGATTAAACAGCTGGGTGAACAGCTGGAAATTGATTCGCGCCATGGCAATGCCTCTATCTCAATTCTGTTATTCCAGGATATTGCCGTCGTACCGATGCTGGTTATCATTTCCACCCTCGCGGGTAATCATCAAAGCTCTTTTCTTGTCGAGCTTTCCTACAGCTTTGCCATGGGCCTAGGGGTTACCGTTATTATGCTGGCCATCGGCCGCTGGTTATTACGGCCGCTATTTCATGAAGTCGCTTCCGCTCGTTCTGCAGAACTTTTTACCCTGACGGTATTACTGGTCGCACTTTTGTCTGCCTGGGTAACCGAACTGGCCGGTTTATCAATGGCGCTGGGGGCATTTTTGGCGGGCATGATGCTCAGTGAAACCGAGTTTAAACATCAAATTGAAAATGATATTCGACCATTTCGCGATATCTTTCTCGGCCTGTTTTTTATCACCGTTGGCATGATGCTGGATCTCAACAGTTTAATACATATTTTTCACTGGGCCCTGTTGCTGGCTGTCACCATTATTCTCGGCAAATCATTGCTGATAATGATATTAAGCAAATATATTATAGGCTCGTCAAACGGCGTTGCCTTAAGAACCGGTGTTGTTTTAGGTCAGTGTGGTGAATTTGGTTTTGCCATTATGGCTCTGGCTGTCAGTTTTAATATTTTGCCTGAAACCGAATCACAAATTTTATTAACCTCCATTATTCTTACCATGATCGCTACCCCCTTTCTGGTTAAATATAATGGCTTAATCGCGAAAAAATTTGCTGGCAGTTATATCCAGAATCGTGAAAGCATTAAAGCCGCTATCAGCACCGACACCAGCAATATGGATAAGCATGTCATCATTTGCGGCTTCGGGCGCATCGGCCAGAATATTGCAAAAATTCTCGACTCGGAAGATTTTAAATACTTTGCTCTCGATTTTAATGTTGATCTGCTGACAAACGCCGCCAAAGCCGGTTATAAAGTTTCATTCGGAGATTCAACTCATCAGGATATTTTGCATGCCGCGGGTATCGAGCGTGCCGCCATTTTAGTTATCTGTCATGATAACGTAGGCTCCGCCGAAAAAACTCTCAGGCAGGCACGCCACCTGAATCCGGACATACCGGTTTTAGTGCGCACAAAAGATGACACTTACTACGAACAGCTAACCGCTGCAGGTGCCACTGAAGTCATCCCCGAAACACTCGAATCCAGTTTAATTATGGCCTCACATGTGTTATCCATTCTGGGCACACCCATGGCAAAAATTGTGCGCCGTATTCAACAGGTGCGTACCAATAAATATGCCAGCTTACGTGAGTTTTTTCACGGTGACGAAACTGACAATCTGGAACTTCCCAGTGACTTTCGTAAACGTTTAAGCAGTTACACACTGCAAAGCGGTGCCTATGCCATTGGCAAAACACTGCATGATTTACAACTACCGTCAAAAGGCATTAGCCTGCATAAAAATCGTAAAGATGATTCTAATGTAGTCCCGCCCAATTCAGATAAAACATTAAAACAGGGAGATGTGCTGGTACTTTATGGCACACCGGAAAATCTGGAACACATTGAAGGGTATTTAATGAATGGATAGGGACCGATAATAAAACATATATCTATACACCTGCAATACTCCGACCAGATTGGATTGTTTGAGCCAACCAAACTCAGTCAGAGCATCCCAAGAGATACTCTGATAAAACAGCTCCGTCATTCCCGTCATGGCAATGACATCAGACAAATTACTGACATTGCCACCAGGATCAGCGGGATTAGCGATAGCACAGGCGACACCAATCACTCCGTTAATTACAGTAATACTAACGGATGCGGAGCAGGCGCCACTGGATGCAGAAAGAGTTGAATGTTTGAAAAGTATAGAATGCTGTATGATTGAGCATCCTTATCATCATTTAGATTGAAACATTTATTTTATTTTTAAACACAGCGCGTCACTATACAGTGATTTTTATGAAAAAAAGGCAAGATCATTAAACGTTAAAAATAAATTAGATTCGAAAAACCAAAAGAAAATGCCTTCTCTGCTATAGATCACCCAACCCGAGAAACTACAGATTAATATGATTTCAAAAAACACTCTACAAAAAGCAGCTGATAAAAACATCATTGATAAAAATCAAATTGAACCGCTTTATCAATTCATACAAAATGAACAATCAAATTCACTCACCGAACATAAACAGACAATAAACACAGATGAACCATTAAAGTTTATTCGTAGCTTTGGCGATATATTTATTGCACTGGGAATTATTTTATTAGTGCTATCCATAAACATGACATCCTTATCAGGCTATTATTATTTACTCCCCGCCGTCGGCTTTATTGCGATTGCAGAATGGCTAGTGCGTGTGCGACGATTAGCTCTGCCGGGCATTATAATTTTAATCGCAATTTTATTTTTTATAAACAAAGCATTTTCATTTGAGACTGAACACGCTACCACATTAGGTCTGGGGGTTATAAGTATCAGCAGCCTGTTATTTTATCTGCGATATAAAATGCCATTTAGTTTATTACCACTCGCCGCCAGTCTGGTGGCAATCAGCATCATTCAAATAGGCATAGACGTGTTAAATAACCCACTAATTTTTGTCATCATGGGGTTAATTATTTTCAGCATTGCGATGACATTTGATGCCAGGGACACACATCGAAAAAGCCACTTAAGTGACAGCGCATTCTGGCTGCACTTACTGGCTGCGCCACTGATTGTTCATGGCGCAATGATTTCATTGCTCACCCACAATCAATCTGTGAACGATCAACTATGGACAACATCCTATAGCAACAACCTGTTAATGATGCTTTTCTTTAGCGGTTTTTTTCTAGTTGCATTATTTGTTGATCGTCGGGCCATGCTGGTATCAACACAGTTATATGCTATTTATGCACTCACCCAGTTATTTCAAAGTGATATGTTCGGCGAACAAAATGTAATGATCTATGTGCTAATGATACTGGGCATGTTTGTTATCTTTTTTGGAACCTACTGGTATAAAACCCGACGCATCATTTTTGGTGTTTTTGCGGGAACACCAATTAGCCGGTATGTTCCTGATTTCAAATTACTGGATACAAACAAAATATAACTCAACCACCTTGGGCTGATAAAGGGGGGGCTGATCATAAAAGGGGTCGGAGTCAATTTTGATCTGTCTCCATTATAGAATTAGCTTACACTAAAATATCAAATTTGACTCCGACCCCTGATATTGTCGACCCCTGATATT
>CAZHEA010000074.1:0-11090 GCA_964531165.1 uncultured Thiotrichaceae bacterium | reverse complement strand
TACACTAAAATATCAAATTTGACTCCGACCCCTGATATTGTCGACCCCTGATATTAGCGGGACAGCTGTGTTATCCGATACAAAAGCTCAGTCAAGCTTAACCAGCCCTTTCATCACCATATCGGTAAAACTTACCAGGCCGATAATGTTTCTGTTTTCCACCACCGGTGCTCGGCCTAATCCATAACGTTCAAACAGCCGCGCACAGTAACGAATATCCATATTCGGATCGATATTAATCACCGGCTTCGACATGATTTCATAAATATTGACCCGACCGGGGGAGCGATCTTTTGCTAGTACATTCTTAGCAATGTCCGATAATAAAACAATACCGTATTCATCATTATCATCACGCTTCTGCACAATTAATGATTTGGTTTCCACATGCTTCATCATTTCCAGCGCTTCTAGCACTGTCATTTTTCCATCCACAATATCAAAGTTTGTCTTCATGACATCTCTGACTTTAATTAATGTTCTGCTCATTACAATTCCTCCTCAACGACCTGCACTAAACTTTCAACCTGATGCGCCACACCCACCGCATCCTCAACATCTATCTGAAACGCAATACCACTACCCGGCCCCGCATCAAATTCACCGACATCTGATATCTGTTCCAGAATATGCCGGCTTAAATGTTCCTCTACCAGAAACAATAAAACATCACGCTGGGTTTCCAGTGATAGCCCTAAAAAGGTTTTACTGGGTTTTAAACCTTCACCACGAGCATTACTAATAATAGTTGCGCCGGTTGCACCTGCATTACGCGCTGCTTCCATCACCTTATCTGTTCTTGAATCATCAACAAATGCAATTAATAATTTAAAGTGCATAGGACTTTCCTCATTTAAATTTTGTGAGAACGTTTCGCCATAAACTCAGATATCTGTGCATAGGCCATGACCGACATAATCGGAAATAAACTGGCAAAAGCAATTAAGCCAAAGCCATCAATTAATACATTTCTACCGGGTACTGTTTCAGCTAACCCCAGGCCCAGTGCAGCAACCAGCGGAACCGTAACGGTTGATGTAGTGACTCCGCCTGAATCATAGGCTAGCGGTACAATCATTTTGGGGGCAAAAAAAGTTTGAATCACCACCACGATATAGCCACTGATGATAAAATAATGAATCGGCGTACCGGTAACAATTCTATAACTGCCAAGGGTAATACCTACCGCTACACCCAGTGCCACCGCTCTACGCAAACCCCATACACCAATAGCGCCACCGGACACTTCATGGGCTTTTATCGCCACCGCTATTAAAGAGGGCTCCGCAATGGTGGTGCTAAAGCCTATAGCAAACGCAAAGATATAAACCCAGTAATAATCCGCCCAGTGAATAGCCGCAGGCACCGATGCTAAATCACCATAAATAAAAGCCGGATTGGTGAGCTGGTCCGCCATTAAACGCCCGAGTGGAAATAACGCCTGTTCAAGGCCGAGTAAAAATAATGACAAGCCGACTAAAACATAAACAAAACCGATCACCACGCGCTTTAAATTAGGAATGGGTTTGCGAATAACAAAAAACTGAAAGCCGAAAATAATACTGACAATAGGCAGAACATCAATCGATGTTTCCATAATCATCTGCAGTGTTTTTATTAACAACTCCATCAGATAATCATCCCGTAAGCCATAACAAAAATCATCGGTGTTAAGGAGGCAAAAGCAATTAAACCAAAGCCATCGGTCATCGGGTTACGGCCTTTAATAGCGGAAGCCAGGCCAACCCCCAGCGCCGTCACCAGGGGAACAGTTATGGTAGAAGTGGTCACGCCACCTGAGTCATAAGCTATACCAATAATTTCATCCGGCGCAATCGCCGTCATCATTACCACCAGAATATAACCGCCCATTATCATATATTGAATGGACCAGCCTTTAAGAATACGCAGCACACCGATAACAATTGCCAGCCCCACTGCAAATGCCACGGTAAAACGTAACCCATCCGCGTAACTTTCCATTGCTGCTTCACTATTTTTTATAACGCCACCGATAGCGGCAATTTCTGAAGCTTCTTCCGCCACCGCAATCAGCGCCGGTTCAGCAACAGTTGTGCCGAAGCCCAGACAAAAAGAGAAAATCAGCAACCACGTCACGCTGCCTTTGCGGGCAAACGCATTGGCCATGCTTTCACCAATCGGGAATAAGCCCATTTCCAGGCCGTAGATAAAAAAAGTTAAGCCCAGAATAATAAACAGGGTGCCGATAATAATATCAGTAAAACCGGGAATCGGTTGCTGTAGAACTACCACCTGAAAAAAGCTAATGACCAGTATAATCGGCAGCAAATCTCTTAAGCTACCCAACATGGATTTTAATAGTGCAAATAAAGCGTGCTGCAAAAAATGGCTCCTGTGATATTTGCATTTGTTATATGGCTTTAGAAAAGACTATAGCCATTAGTTTACAGGTGCTAATTTATTCGCATCTGATGTTTTTACTATCGATATAAAGTAATACTAATGCAACTAATCTTAGCACGTTTATTTTTTTAATTTAGCCTCAACATCCAGTACCTGTTGCGTCATATCAATAACACTGTCCGGATTTAATGAAATCGATGATATTCCCTGCTCTACCAGCCAACGGGTTATCTCAGGAAAATCAGATGGTGCCTGGCCGCATATACCGACATATTTATTTTGTGTCTTGCAGGCATCAATGGCCATTTTCATCATTACTTTTACCGCTTCGTTTCTTTCATCAAAGCCGCTTAATAAACCCGAGTCTCGATCCACTCCCAGGGTCAATTGCGTTAAGTCATTTGAGCCGATAGAGAAACCATCAAAGTGTTCTAAAAACTGTTCCGCCAGTAAAGCATTCGCCGGAATTTCACACATTAAATAAACTTTAAGCGCATTCTCGCCCCGCGTTAGACCGAACTCGGACAAAAGCGCCAGGGTACGTTTTGCTTCATCCACACTACGTACAAATGGAATCATAATATCCACATTATCCAGACCCATTTGTTCACGCACTATTTTTAGCGCTTTGCATTCCATCGCGAAGCAGTCACGAAATTCTTTTGAAGGGTAGCGATAAGCACCGCGAAAACCGATCATTGGATTTTCTTCCTGCGGCTCAAATAACTCGCCACCAATTAAAGATGCATATTCATTGGATTTAAAGTCTGACAGGCGCACAATAACCGGCCGCGGATAAAACGCAGCAGCAATCATACCGATTCCTTCTGCGAGTTTTTTCTCATAATATTCAACCGGACTGCTATAACCTGCAATCAAGTTAGTCACTCTACGCTGAATGGTTGTCGACAACGAATCAAACTCAAGCAACGCTCTGGGGTGAATACGAATACTGGTGTTAATAATAAATTCCAGCCGCGCCAAACCCACCCCTTCTACCGGCAGCCTGGAGCTTTCAAAAGCCATTTCCGGATTCGCCAGATTCAGCATGATTTTTGTCTGCGGTTTTGCCTGCGCAGACACATCACGTGTATTTTTTGTAAAGTTTAATAAACCCGGGTAAATAAATCCGCTATCACCTTCAGCGCAGGAAACCGTTATATCCATGCCGGTTTTGAGTTTACGGGTGGCATCACCACAACCGACAATGGCAGGCACGCCCAGCTCCCGTGCAATAATTGCCGCATGACAGGTGCGCCCGCCGCGATTGGTAACAATGGCGGATGCTATTTTCATCACCGGCTCCCAGTCCGGATCGGTAATATCGGTAACCAGGACTTCACCGGGTTTAAGCCGATGCATTTCACTAGCATCTAAAATCACACAAACCTTACCCGATGCAATACGTTTACCGACGCTTTTACCCACTACCACCGGCGGCGGCTTATTGCTTTGATCTAACTCATATGTGATTTGCAGCTGTCGGTTATCATCACTGTGCACGGTTTCAGGACGTGCCTGTAAAATAAATAACTCACCGGTTTCACCATCTTTTGCCCATTCAATATCCATTGGACGGCCATAGTGCTTTTCAATAATTAATGCATAACGTGCCAGCTGTAAAACATCTTCGTCATTGATACAAAACTGGTTTTGCTGCTCAACCGACACTTCAATATTATGGGTTGATAAACCGGCAGTGGTATCATGGGTGTACACCATTTTAATATCTTTTTTGCCAAGATAACGGCGAATAATCGGCTGGTGTTTTTCAAGCGTGGGTTTAAACACATAAAACTCATCCGGATTAACCGAACCCTGCACCACATTTTCACCCAATCCCCAGGCGGCATTAATTAAAATTACATCTTCAAAACCGCTTTCGGTATCGATGGTAAACATCACCCCGGATGAGCCGGTATCGGAGCGCACCATTTTTTGTACACCAATAGACAGTGCCACATCAAAATGGCTAAAGCCTTTATCCACCCGGTAGGAAATGGCACGATCGGTAAACAACGAAGCGTAAACCCGTTTGCAGGTTAAAATCAAATTACGTCGCCCGGAAATATTCAGATAGGTTTCCTGCTGGCCGGCAAAGGAAGCGCCGGGTAAATCTTCTGCGGTGGCGGAGCTGCGCACGGCAACATTCAGGTACTCACCATATTCCTCACCAAGCTTTTCATAAGCCGCAATAATTTCCTGCGCCAGATCATCGGGCATTTCTGCATGTAAAATCCAGCTGCGAATTTGCCGGCCGGTCTGTGCCAGAGCTTTTACATCGTGGGTGTCGAGGTTTTGCAGTACATCGCGAACTTTATCAACGAGATTATTTTGCACCATATAGTGATGATAGGCTTTTGCCGTAGTGGCAAAACCATTGGGTACTTTTATGCCTTTGTGGGAGAGTTCTTTAACCATTTCCCCCAACGATGCATTTTTACCACCGACCTGGTCGATATCATTAATACCCACATCGGCAAAGAAACTGACGTAACTCATAGCTGGCCTTTTTGGTTTGAAAGTTAAATTCCACGCTTTATAAACGTGACTTAATTTTTAAGTAAATTTCTATGCTCTAACTTCGTCATTCCGAATGCTTATGTAATGTAAAACCAATGACCAATTTCACGCCCTTAAGACGGAGCTTTAATTTTTAATAAAGACGCAGTTAAAACCGACCATGCTCCAGCATCAGCAATGTGCAATCTTTAACGAAGGAAATTTTATGGTGCAACAAAGCCAGCTCTAATTCATCGCTTTCTGTGCCCGGATTAAGAATCACCCGCGCGGGATTTAATTTAACAATATCATCAATCAACCCGCTGCTGCGTTGTGGTCCAATATACAACGCCAGCGTATCAACCGGACTTTGAATCTGGCTTAACTGATGCTTGACGACAAGCCCTTCAATATTTTCAAGCTTAGGATGCACCGGCACCACATGATGACCATATTCAAGCAGCATTTTCAGTGCTTTATAGGCATAGCGATGTGATTTATTACTGGCTCCGAGTATGACTATCTGTGAATTTTGCATGGCCTTTGGCATGTAGCGTAACTTATGTTTTATATTAACGCTTTAGAGAAGCCGGTCAAGCGGTAGGTTAGTCACAATTTTAATGTCAACGACTACCTACTTTTAATATACATAATCACCCGGATCAGCGATGCCAATACTCGGCACCATCTGCACCCGTGCATTACGCTGCCGGAACGACCGCCTTAATGATGTTTTAAGCCCAGTCAGAACTGACTAGGCATTAGATTTAGACTGAAAACAAACGCTATAGCCTTGGCCAGACGTTAACTATTCAAATGCTCTGGTCGAACAAAATTCACGACTTGTGGTGGCGTATAATCCCGATCATAAATCAGGGTAATTTCCGGCTTGCCATCTTTCTCTTTACGACTAACCTGCTTAAGTTCCGGTAAACGGGTGGCTAAATAAGCCATGCTTGCGGCAATTAGCTGCTCATTATCATCGTCAATCGCAGCCATTAGCTGATTGGCAACAAACATCGCTTTCTGCGCCTGATCCGGGGCGAAGATATTACCCTGTCCGCTAGGAATACCCGCATCCATTTTTACATCCATCTTATCAAGATAGCTTTGCTGCTGCTCAGGCAGCGCCTTGCTCCGGTCATACTCTATCTCAGCATCACCATTTATTACCGCTATCAAAATACTCATATCCACTACTCAAAATAAATTAAAAATCGCTATAATATTAACATATTCTCGGTCTTTCATACTGCTACAATAAGCAGGATGAATATTACCTAAAAACACTCTGAATTAAATATGGTTAGAATCAGGTCGTTATGGCCAGACTGTAATAATCAAGCCTGAACAGAACAACCCTAACCCAACAGGATTAATATGATTCACTCACCCACTGCCCTACTGCTAATAACATCCAGCTGCCCCCATTGCCCCAGCATGCTGAAAAGCCTTAGCGAGTTAATAAAAGAAGGTAAAATTGCCCGCCTGGAAGTCATCAATATCGAGTTGGACCCACAACGAGCCGAAGATCTTAATGTACGCTCCGTGCCATGGTTGAAACTCGGCAAAACTGAGCTGGTCGGACTTAAATCAAAATCAGAAATCGAACAGTGGATTAGCACTCCGGATGATATGAATGCCTACGTTGTAGAACTCATGACCTCCGGTGAGATCTCAAAAGTGCAACAACTGGTAGAAGAACAACCTGAATATATTAAAACCCTGTTTAGCATTATGGCTGATGAGGAGTCAGGTCTGTCAGCACGTATCGGCGTCGGCGCCATTATCGAACAACTGGAGGGCAAAGACATACTCATTAGCAATATTGATGAGCTAGGGGAGTACTGCAATAATTCGCTGGCCCGTATTCGCAATGATGCCTGCTATTACCTGGGCCTGACACATCACTCTGATGCCAGAAAATACTTACGCCCATTACTCGAAGACCCGGACCGTGAAGTTAAAGAAATTGTCCGTGAAGCACTCGAGGGCATTGCCGATTAATAACCCATAATTTATCATTTTAAAAGCAACTCACGAAAAGGAAGACGAATGAAATGTCATGAAGTCGATTACAAAATCATTGGCCACGATATGCAAATGGTAGAAGTGGAGCTTGATCCTGATGAAACCGTCATCGCCGAAGCCGGAGCCATGACCTACATGGAAGAAAACATTAGTTTTGAAGCTAAAATGGGGGATGGCTCTGAACCGGATCAGGGGTTTATGGGAAAATTATTCAGCGCCGGTAAGCGCGTTATTTCCGGCGAGTCGCTGTTTATGACTCACTTCACCAATACGGGCTCAGGCAAAAAACACGTTGCATTCGCTTCACCTTTTCCAGGCAGCATTATTGCGGTGGACTTATCCAGACACAGCGGTGGCATTTTGTGCCAGAAAGATGCTTTTTTAGCCGCCGCTCTAGGTACAAAAATTGACATCGCATTTAACCGCAAACTCGGTAGCGGTTTTTTTGGCGGCGAAGGCTTTATTTTAGAGAAGCTACAGGGTGATGGCATGGCCTTCATTCATGCCGGTGGCACTGTCATAAAGAAAGAACTCAACAATGAAATGCTACGACTGGACACCGGCTGCCTAGTGGCCTTTAGTGAAGGCATAGATTACGACATCGAAATGACCAAAGGTTTAAAGAGCATGTTCTTTGGTGGTGAGGGCTTATTTCTGGCCACCTTAAAAGGCAGTGGCACCGTGTGGATACAGAGCCTGCCATTTTCCCGTCTGGCAGATCGTGTTCTACAAAATGCGCCGTCAAACGGAGGCCGTAACCAGGGCGAAGGTTAGGTGCTGAGTGAACCTGGTCGATTGATAGATTAAAACGCTGTGACTATAAATAGCTTTAAAGGATATGTAGGTGCGAGTTCATTCGCACCTACAACAATCTAAACTTGTTTTAATATTCTTTATTTTTGTCTCTGTAATAAATATCACCGGCTTAACCCACTCCCCACCAACAGAGCTAAGTAACATATTTACAAAAATTGACCTTAGTTAAATCTTTTACTCTATACTCGCAGTAATATTCATCCTGAATTCCATTTAAATTATTGTAACCCCCTATGATATCAATCCAGCAACCACCTTCACCCCCGACTAAAAAGCCGTTCTGGGAAACATTCAGTGCCGCGCCGCATCGGCTGTTTTTCTTTAGTGGCGCAGTGCAGCTTATTCTGCCCTTACTGTTATGGTCGATAGAACTTATCGGTCGCTATACTGATTTATGGTCACCAACAAACACCATCATCCCCTCCACATGGGCGCATGGTTTTATCATGATTTATGGCCTGTTTATTTTTTTCATTCTGGGCTTTTTAATGACGGTTTTTCCGCGCTGGATGAATACCGGCGTCATTGAAAAACAACACTACATTACACCTTTCATCTGGCTGAATGCGGGCCTGTTTATTTTTGAATTCAGCCTGTTTTTTAGTCCCGCGTCAATCTTTCCGGGCCTGGGAGTATTTCTATTCGGCTGGATTTACGCCATCACTATTCTATACAAAACATTTAAGTCGGCACCTGCACGAAATAAACGCTATGAAACCATCGTCCTCGGCGCGCTAATTTGTGGTGCCTTCGGTGTTGGCAGTTTCGGCTGGTGGATATTCACTGACAACTGGTTATTTATACAACTCTCAATCACCATCGGTATCTGGCTTTATTTATTACCCCTGCTGTTTAGCGTCAGTCATCGCATGCTGCCCTTTTTTAGTAGCAATGTTATCGACAACTACACAATTTTTCAGCCCGGCTACACCCTGTGGATTTTTATAACTGGCTGTATCGGGCACTTTATTCTAAGCATGTACAACCAGAGTGAGTGGTTGTTTTTAACTGACATTCCACTCGCCGCGGTAGCCCTGTTACACACTATTCGCTGGCAGTTACACCACAGTTTTAAAGACCGTTTACTGGCGGTTTTGCACATGGCGTTTTTCTGGTTGTTTATCGGCATGAGTTTATTCAGCATTCAAAGCCTGGTATTACAATTTAGTGGTGAATTTATTCTTGGGCGTTCGCCCTTACATGCAATCACTATTGGTTTTTTCGCATCCCTTCTAATCGCCATGGCATCACGAGTTACCATGGGACATTCCGGCAGAATGCTAATTTTAGACCGCAGCAGCTGGGCGCTATTTATCGGTTTGCAGCTGGCAGCCATCCTGCGCGTACTCTCTGACTTGTTATATGATGAAGCCCTCATTAGTAATAACTTAAATTTGGTCGCCGCCGGACTCTGGCTCATCAGCCTTTCTGTGTGGTTTGTAAAATATGCACCGATCTACCTCAGCGGGCGTGTCGATGGGGCCGAGGGCTAAAGCCACTGGTTTTGCCCTACCAGTTGTCATCACCAAAAGTACGTCAATATATTAAACCTGCATATTTCAGGTTATTTCGTGGCCAATATTTGTTACATTAGTCAGATAGACAAATGAGTAAACCATCATGGATCATGAAAACTACGAATTTCCGCGATTTTGCAAAAAATGTAACTGCGACCTTGAGTTAGATGATTACGCAATTGACACCCACACCTGTCAGAACAAACACACTTTCTTTTTTAAATGTCCAAAATGTGCCGATTATGTTGCAACGGCCATGTCGAATATCCCACAGGAAAAATGGAAAGACTTTATTGCTGCCGATAAAATCACTGAAGTAGAAGCCAAGTATGATGCGGCCATGAAAGCTCACGGCTAAGCACCAGCAAATATCTCATGAATGACAATAATACCGATACCGATACCGAAGCCGATACCGATACCAATATCGAAACCAAATTCGAATCCGAAGTAGTAAAAAACACATCACCTGTAAAAAAGGCTTTTTATCAGCAACCTATCGTTATCATTTTTGTATTATTTTTTGGCGGTTTTTTTATAGTACAGAAATTTGCCACGCAGATGCTTTCCGATGAACCGGTGGCATTAACCAAAGCCAACCCACCCGTTATTATTATGTACAGCACGCAAAACTGCCCCTACTGCATAGTCACTAAAGCCTTTTTTGAAAAACATAATTTAGCCTATACTGAATATGATATTGAAAGATCTGAAAAGCACATGAAAATGTTCTACCTGTTAGGTGGCCGGGGCACACCACTGGTTATTATTAATAAAGAGATCATTCATGGTTTTGATGAAAGTCGAATGCGTGATGCACTGTGATATCAAGCCGCTAAATATGCCCGTTTCAGGATCATTCGAATTAATAAAGTATTTTTCTATTGCCGATATATTTTTTATACCCAGCACCAGGCGCATCACTTAAAATTTTAATTAAATAATTGAGTTTCGCATGAATACAAAAAAAAACTTCCTTTCACTCAGCCTGCTATTTTTACAGATATTGTTCCAGACATCACATGCCGAAATAATCAAAAGCACTTCAGCAGACACGCAACTCATCGAGTGGAAACTGACCGACCATAATTTAGAATTAAAACTTATTCAGCGTCTACCGGACCAAACTCGAAGTTTTTTTGAGGCCCGTGGATTCCCCAAGAGCATCACCAATGAGATTGCCAATAGCTGTGTTTTTCAAACCATTACCCGTAATAAGTCTATAGACAAAAGCCAGAGCGTTCATGTATCACTTCGCCAATGGCGAATTAAAATCAACCACGAAACCCGCCCGCTCAAACTCAAGGAAGACTGGGAAAAACAATGGCAGAATTCACAGATAAAAGCCTCCTCAAAACTCGCATTTCGCTGGGCGACTTTTCCAACTGAACAGAGTTTTGAGCCTAGCGGTGACTATAACTGGGGAATGATAAGCTTTGGTCTGCCACCCGGCAGTGTTTTTGACCTGTATATTGAATGGAAAAACAATGATGAAACCCGCAGCACTTGGATCAAAAATATCAGCTGCCCCAGCAACCGATAAGAAATAATAGATAACTGGATTAATAAAACCAATGAAATTATATCAAACTACTTTTTTTTATTGTTGTTTAATGTTTATTACCAACAGTGCTGTGAATGCCGAACAGCTGATCACACCATTAGCCAATAAACCACCGGCACCTAATTTTAAACTAACCGATATGGATGGCAAAATTCATCGGCTATCCGATTATAAAGGTCAGCCGATTATTATTAATTTCTGGGCCACCTGGTGCCCTCCCTGCCGTGAAGAGCTGCCCTCTATGAACCGGGGCTGGGCCAAAATCAAATCTGAAG
>CAZHEA010000073.1:0-16451 GCA_964531165.1 uncultured Thiotrichaceae bacterium | reverse complement strand
AGGGTTAGGCCTCCACATACCCCTTGCAACAACCTTCAACAGATTACTCTGATCAGGCACCCAGTTACACGGTGATGATATGTGTGCGTATTATGTTTAGATCAATTACCTGACGGTGCAAAATACAGCGTAATTTACACTTCCAGCCAATTGCTCTAAACGAAAAAATTATCGTTTGCGCTAAGCGCGGCGGATTTATACCATATCCACCCATTCTGCACAATAAAAAGTGCATTTATTCGACAAATAAAACAGCTCAAATAAATAGCTAAGTGCAAGAAAACTAAGGAAATCTTGAAAATCGTCTATAATTCAGGCCTAATCACAATCCCGGATGAAAAACTTAACGAAAGCTAGACTATGAGCATATTGATAAAAACAGCAGACGAAATTGAAAAAATGCGCGTTGCCGGCCGACTGGCTGCCGAAGTGCTGGAGATGATTGAGCCTCATATTAAAACCGGAATAACCACTAATGAGCTTGATCGCATTTGCCATGAGCATATTGTCAATGTACAGAAAGCCATCCCTGCCCCGCTTAACTACCACGGCTTTCCAAAATCCATCTGCACTTCTCTTAACTTTCAGGTTTGCCACGGCATTCCCAGTGAGAAAAAACTTAAAAGCGGCGATAGCATTAATATCGACATTACCGTAATTAAAGATGGCTATCACGGTGACACCAGCAAGATGTTTCATGTAGGTGAGCCCAACATTAAAGCCACCCGCGTCGCCAATGTATCCCGCGAAAGCATGGTTGAAGCCATCAAAATAGTAAAACCCGGCGCACATCTTGGCGACATTGGTGCCGTTATTCAGAAATACGCAGAATCACGCGGCTTCTCCGTGGTACGCGAATACTGTGGCCATGGTATCGGCAAAGGTTTTCACGAAGATCCGCAGGTTATGCACTTCGGCAAGGCCGGCACCGGCGTTAAGCTTGAAGAAGGCATGATATTCACAATCGAACCAATGATTAATGTCGGCAAACGACAGGTGAAGGTACTTAAAGATAACTGGACGGTAATAACTAAAGACCACAGTATATCGGCTCAATGGGAGCACACGATACTCGTCACAACGACGGGCTATGAAGTACTGACCTTACGTGAAGGTGAAACAATATAACTGGCCGCTAGCCGTAAACAGGGGGTTTGAAAAACTCAGGCACTTTAGAGCGGCAATCTGGAGCGAAAGCCAGTCTCCCCCAGCCCCTCTTTTGCTAGAGGAGGGCAAGAAGCCCCTTACTGAAGGGGTGCGGGGTCGGAACTAAGGGGTCGGAGTCAAATTTAATACTCGTATGTTAAGGCGATTTAACTCGCTCTAAATTAAATTTGACCCCGACCCCGTATTGCTACCCTGTACGCGATTCCTTACACGCACGCCCTACTACAATAATTAATAGAGACATGCATGACAAATATTACGCTTCAATCCATCAGCATCTTTAATCAAAGCGATTTTGCCAACCAGCTGAAATCCCAGCCGGATCAGTTACTCAGCCTGCTCAAAAAAACCATTCAAACGGGTGAACAGGCTATTAAGCAGGCATTTGAAGCCGGAGCCGGCACACTCGATATTGTCAGCACGCGGGCGCACTTTATCGACCAGGTACTGATTCACGTATTTAATCAACAATTTGCTGATTGTGACCAGCCTATCGCATTAATCGCCGTGGGCGGATACGGCCGCGGTGAGCTACACCCTGCATCTGATATTGACTTAATGCTGCTATTGCAAGAAGCCGAGAGCCCACAAACCAAAGAGAAGCTCGAACAGTTTGTAATGCTGTTATGGGATAGCAAACTCGATATAGGCCACAGTGTACGCACTCTGGATGAGTGTATCGATGAAGCCACTAAAGATATTACGGTGGTAACCAATTTAATGGAATCACGCCTGCTTAGTGGTGATCAGGTTTTATTTAATGCGATGCAGGAGGCCACTGGCCCCGACAACATCTGGGACAGTAAAGACTTTTTCAAAGCTAAGCTTGATGAACAGACTCAGCGTCACCGCAAATTCGGTGGCACGGCTTATAATCTTGAACCGAATATTAAGGAAAACCCCGGCGGCCTACGCGACCTGCAGATGATCGGCTGGGTGGCCAAACGCCACTTTGGCACACGTATTTTACATGAGCTGGCAGACCGCAACTTTTTGTCACAGGCCGAGCTTTCGATGCTCAATGAATGCCAGACTTATTTATGGAAAATTCGTATTCACCTGCATTTTATCACCGGTAAGCATGAAGACCGCATGCTATTCGATCTACAGCGCCAGCTAGCTGAATCATTTGGCTATGAAGACGGTGAAAACAATCTTGCTATCGAACAGTTTATGCAAAAGTACTATCGTACGGTGCTGGAACTGGAACGTTTAAACGAGCTACTATTGCAGCTGTTTCGCCAGGAGATACTCTATGCTGACGGACAGAATGAACCAGTGGTCATTAATCGCCGCTTTCATGTGATTAATAACTATATCGCCGCGATTCACGAAAACATCTTTATAGAGCACCCCAGCGCCCTGCTGGAAATATTCCTGATTATGGAGCTGCACCCGGAAATTCGAGGTGTACATGCCCAGACCATCCGCCTGATTCGTGAACACCGCCACCTCATTGACGATACATTTCGCGCATCCCAAACCGCCAAACAATTTTTCATCGACATTATTACCCAGCCCCGCGGCGTTACCCACGAACTACGCCGCATGAACCGCTACGGCATTCTGGCAGCATATATACCGGCCTTTGAACAAATTGTCGGACGCATGCAGTATGATCTGTTTCACGCCTATACTGTCGATCAACATACCCTGTTTGTGGTGCGAAATATGCGACGCCTGTCCGTTGCTGCCTTTGCCCACGAACACCCGCTGGCCAGTGGCATTTTTCACCATCTGCAAAACCCTGAGCTACTCTATCTGGCGGGCCTGTTTCACGACATCGCCAAAGGCCGTGGTGGTAACCATGCACAGCTAGGCGCCATTGATGCAGAAGAGTTTTGCCTGAATCACGGACGATCGGCTGAAGACAGTGAGTTTGTTGGCTGGCTGGTTAAAAAACACCTGCTGATGTCGATGGTCGCGCAGCGTAAAGACATCAGCGACCCTGAAGTAATATATGCCTTTGCCAATGAGATGGGCAGCCTCAATCACCTGGACAACCTTTACCTGCTCACCATGTGTGATATCCGCGCGACCAACCCGAAACAATGGAACTCATGGAAAGACAATCTACTATCCGAGCTATACCACAAAGCCGCTGCCGCCATTAACGCCGGTCTTGATAACCCCATTCAACGAGAAATTATCTCCCACGAAACCCGCACCTCAGCCTCGCGCATGCTCGCCAAGCTCGGGGTTGTGTCTGAAGAGCTCAATGAGCTGTGGCAGCCCTTCCCGGATGATTATTTTATTAACCACACACCGGATGAGATCAGCTGGCACAGCCGTATACTGCTGGATAGCAAACAGGCTTTACCAAAAATCAGTGCGCGCATCAGCCAGCGCGAAGAAGCCGAAATATTTATTTATAACGAGGCCAATGACAAAGCCTTCGCCATTATTGCATTCACACTGGAACAGCTCAGCCTGAACATTGCCGATGCAAAGATAAACCTTACCGATGACAATTTTGCGATCAGTAGCTTTAAAGTACTGGAAGAGGATGGCAGCAGCCCGAACCAACAGTTCCGCATGATGGAAATCACCGACAAGCTTCAATCACGGCTTGCAGCAGACAATGAAAATGACACCATAAGCCCCTCAAACAGGCTGTTAAGCCGCACTCAGAAAAACTTTTCGGTGGATACTCAGATACGTTTTGAGCAACTGGTTGGCAATGATATTACCGTTCTTACCATCGTTACAACTGACCGCCACGGACTGTTGGCAAGCATTGCTCAGGCTTTTGCTGAATGTGAAATCCACATCCATCATGCAAAAATTGCCACCGCTGGCGAGAAAGCTCTGGACAGTTTTTATATCACTGATAAAGACCACAATCCGTTACTCGATGATAAATCAATGGAAAAACTCAAAACCACCCTGCTGCAACATTTAAACTGATACGAATGCACTTAATATAAGTACATCCGCACAAGGGCTCATAGCGCTCAGCATATCTTCAAAACTATAGAGCCGGTAACGCGACTTCAGTATGGTTAGAATCAGGCATTTTCGTCTGCTTCTAACCATCAGACCGGATTCAGCGCATATCTGAATTAACTCAATCAACATCACCTCAGGCACTAGACCACACATTGCGTTCGTGTATATTTTTATTTGTGTACTACAATAAAATGAAGGACTTAGGAGCTTTAACTTAAACAATCATAAGGATTGCTCCTGGTAAAAACTAAAACATAAAAATGTGAGCAGCACCTGTGCCGGATAAAATAAAAAAACAGCACCTTGTCATTTCACTCGTATGGATTTTCAGCATCATCCTGGTTCTCGATCCAGTGTACGCTGAAGAAAAACTGCCTCTGGATACCGTTGTCATAATGGACAGCTCCGGCAGCATGAAACAGACCGACCCGAAACAACTGCGCAAACCCGCTGCGAAACTATTCATTTCATTACTCGACACAGAAGACCGCCTCAGTGTAGTGAGTTTCAGCAGCAAAGCCTGGCCAATTACTTTTCTTACACAGCTAAAGTCAGACAAACAACTGCGGCAGGCATTACGTGCCACCGATAAAATTTCCCACAAAGGCATGTACACTAATATTCACTCAGCAATATCCAAAGGTATTGAACTCTTAAAAGAAAGCGATCAGTTAAATCGCGAACCGATTATTATTTTGATGTCAGATGGACAGATGGATGTCGGTAATGCAGAAAAATCGGCTCAGCTCAGGGAACAGATTTTTGATGACTTACTACCGCAGTTAATTGAACACAATATAAAAATTTACAGCATTGCATTTACCGAAGCATCCGATCAGGAGTTATTACAGGAAGTCGCCGATGCCACTGATGGACGTTATGCACTTGCTGCCAGCGATGATGTACTGCATAAAGTTTTCAGCAAAATATTCGAACAGACTAAACAACCAGATATGCTACCGTTAAATGAAAACAAATTCATTGTCGATGCCAGCATTAATGAAATCACTATTATTGCTAATAAAGACTCCGATAGCAGCCAGATTTATTTACAACCGCCTATTGGTGAACGCATAAACTCTACCTTTAAATCTGAAAAAATAAAATGGTTTGTGTCCACCAGCTTTGACATGATAACAATCAAGCAACCCACGGAAGGTGAATGGAAAATCTTATATAGCGATGACGATAATCGCGCATATATCGTAACAGACATAAAACTGCGCACCCAGTTTGAATTTAATGCAGACAGCTATCAACCGGAGTTAATCATTAAATCCTGGTTTATTCACAATCAGGAAACCGAAGCCAACCAGGACTTATTAAAAAATATGCAGGTAGTGCTGGAAATTGAACACCCTGATGACACCATAGAAACTTTCGCTATTGATGCAGCAAATGAACAGGGAGAATTCATCGTTCATTATAAACCTGATGCTGATGGCATTTATGGTGCTGCAATCATTGCAAAATCTCGAACCTTTCAACGCCAGCAAATTTTTTCTTTTAAAAACACTATGCCAACAGAACCAGAACCCGAACAGGTAAAAGAAGCCCCGGTTATTGAGGAACCTGCCGTTAAATTAGCCGAAGAAATACAAGCGGAAAAGCCTGAAGAAGAACCTCAGGACATCACTAAAATTTTAATTTACTTTGGAATTTTTAATGCCGTAATCATATTTTTAGGATTAAATGGATTATTAATTTATCGACATTTAAAGAAAAACAAACCCACCTCCAAAAAAACAGACGAAAAATAAAACATGCAAATCCCACTCATTGTTGTATTGGTTTTTTCTGAATTACTAATAATTTTATTAGGTTTGAGCATTACGCTTGGCGTTTTTCTACTTCGCAAACCAAAAATAACTGAATCGGCAGAAAGCCAACCGCCACAGTTCTCAGAAGCTGAGCTGGATGCTGTGGATTTAGGAAGCACCTACATTGACTTCATTGAACAGGCAATGGAACGAAACAACACAAAAACCAGTCAACAGGAAAATATTGAATCAGAAAAAGATGACGACAATTCCGCAGCAGAAACACCCGGCAATGAAAATATAAACGAAGAAACCCCGGCACCCGCCCCAAATGAATTTCAAAGCAATTTACTTTTGGCACGCCAGCAGTTTTTATTGATAGAAAAAGCAGCTGCCGAAAAAACCGAGCATGAAATTCATTTTTGGGACAGCATCTACGATGGCATGAAAAATCTGCTGGAACAATTTTCCAGCACTGAAGTAGTCAACACAACTTCGACAGAAACCATAAGCGACACCGCCACCGTTACTGAGAGCAAAGAAAAGGTTTTTTATATCGAGACACAGGGCAAAAAAATAGATGGTGAAGTCAATAAGTTAAAAGACATTATTTACGAGCAGGAAAATGCGTTAAACAGCATGAAAAAATCACTGGAAGATGCCGGCTCAGAAGGCACCGAAGACTCTGCTTTATTAAGTGCAATTAGCGATCAGATACAGGCTCTTGAGCGACAGTTAAGCGACTCGAAGATGTGCATGGAAGTTCTGGAAATGGAAAACAACCGTTTGCAGGAGGAAGTCGATAATATGGATGCACGTCATAGCGCTCTATTTGAGGATGAAACCAAACAATCAGGTGACTCTCTAATTGATCTCGAGCAGATGCGTGAAGTGGTAGAACAACAGGAAAGTAGAATTCAGCAGTTAGTCGATACCATTGATTCGCTGGAAATTGATGCCACGCAGGCTGAAAAACTAAAAGAAACTATTGGTGATTTTGCACGCACCTCAAAAGAGATGATGAGCTGCATTGCTATTTTAGAAGAAGAAAACGAAAAACTTCAGGCAGCCAAAAATGATTCTGCTGATATAAATACGGAAAATACAACAGCCGGCTCAGAAGATGTCGACGAGTTAAAAAGCAGCATTAGCAAACTGGAAGAAGAAATCATTAAAAAAGACGTGGTTCATGCACAATTACAGGATGAATTCACTTCAATGGAAACAGAATATCTTGCCATGTATGAAGCCATGCACGGGGACAATTCCTGATCAATACGCATATAATCTGTCATTATTTTTGTTTGCGGGAGCGAGCTTTAGCTCGTGAAGAGCTGACAGCCTAAACTAGATAAAAAAACATACACTTCGCAAGCTAAAGCTCGCTCCCACACCCTTACCGCAGCGGTTTATTTAACCAGCTATCCCAGACGGTTAATGCCGGCCTTGCCACCTGTGACTCATCGTAAAGACCAATATCTTTCCAGATTTTTGCTAACAGGTTCTGCCCCAACGTGTCCGTCCATAAAACATCATAATCGGTTACTGCCCACCAGATAACGAACTCCATATCTAAGTCATTAGCCGACTCTAACAACAAGCTGGCATAAGCGGCCTGCTTAGTTGTATCGCTAGTTTCAGAAACCGTGTAAGTCTTGGCTTTAATATCTAGATCTTCTGCAATCCAGCCGGATTCAGAAATAGCCATGGGCTTTCCATTCGCAATTTGTGAGGCCTGCGTTAACCAGTTAGCCGGTAAATTTTCCGGATCACCTTTATCCGCGTGCGCAAAAAAAGCATAAGGATAAATACTGATTCCAAGCACATCGGTGAATGGCATAATATCAACCATGCTACCCTTAATCATTTGCATTTCATTACTAGCAGGCGACTTCATTGCGACAGAAGTGATGAGTTTTAAATCTGGATAGCTCTGGGATAATGCCGTGTATATCGCTTCGGAAAAAACTAGATAGTCCGCAAATACTTCCGGTTTATTTAAAATAAGCTCACTAATTTCTGTAGCATATTCAAAGTGAGTCGGCTGAAAGCGATCAATTAAATCACTGGCAAAATTAATATACGCTGTAATTACTTCGGGAGAGCTCCAACTGCGATTAGCCCACTCACCGCTGAGTGGCATATTTTGTGTGTCCCCCCAATACAGTGTCAGGCCATCGCGAGCTGAATTTAAAGAGTCAATGGCTAAAAACACATCGACACTGGAACCCGTTCTAGCCAGACGCCCGGCTATTTCCCCTTGCAGGTTTTCACTATAAGGCGTTTTATCAAAGGCCTCCTGCCATGGAACACCTCCCATAAAATGATGTTTAATCATATCGCCATGAGCATTAAGACGATTATAAGTTGTTTGCTGAGCGTCAACACTAGCTGCATACAGCCATGGAGTGAAGCCCATTTTAAAACTTCGACCTGACTCTGCAGGCTCAGAATTTGTAGAGGATCCCGAACTACATCCAGAGATAACTACAATAATAAAAATAAGACTAAATATTGCTTTCATATAATCACCGCGAATCTATTTATACAACGATAAACCGAATATCAAGAGAATATATCACCGTGAAATAGTATATAGAAATATTTAATAGATATTAATGGCAAAGCATGAAGCAGTTCATATAATATCTTTAACTATTCTAATTAATGGCAAGTTAGCGCTTAAAAAAAATAACAGCATAATGATAAGGGCCAACATCAATTACCTTATGAGTTTTAAAGCCGGCAGGTTCAACCGCATCACTCACCTGCTGTGGCTGCATGCGCAATTCAGTATCTGGCCCTCGGGGTAGATTCAGCACGGTTGTTTGTTCACGCGGCCTGCTGTGCCAGTTAATCACTGCAAATACCCCGCCGGGTTTAAGTGACTGACTGACAGACTGAGAAAATGTCACTTTATCGGGTATACCATGAAAAGTATTTGCAATAAAAATGAAATCTACTGGTGCCTCAATTTTCGTACACAATTCCCGGGCATCTCCCAGAACAGCATTAAAATTACTGTACATCTCACAGGCTTTTTTTGCCTCGCTTAATAAATCTGCATCCAGATCAAGAGCCCAAACGCCACCAACATTCACCAGCTCACACATAGGCTTAGTAAAGTGGCCATTACCACAGCATAAGTCTACCACTTGCATATCCGACTTAACCCCGACTGACATCAGGACACTTTTCGGATCAGGCCACAGATCACTCCACCAGTCATTATCCGGCATTAATGTAGCATTAAACAAAGCATTTTTAGTCATCAAAAACCCCAGGGCTAAGAGAGAGATAGAAAGATAATTGTTACTATAAAAATTAAACGTGTATTAACGAGTTCGTGCTCACGTCGAGTAAGAATACTGGAAAAACTCCTATGGTCTAGTCTCATTATCAAATAAGTGAAATTCTGAGTCTGAATCGGCACTACAAATATGCCAATTAGCTTTACAGTTGAGTTTAGACTCTAACTCAGGCGTCCTGCAATAAACCAGAAATCTTTCACCATATGGACGACGATAGAATAGCCGACTTTTTAAAACTTTTAAAATGTCATTATTTAATCCTGAATACGTTATTTTAGACACCATTTTTTTTGATGCCAACCTGATAATCTCATCAACAATTTTTCCAGTATATTTATTAAATGAATGTATTTCTGAAATAATCATTTCTTTACAGTATTTGTCACACACAATCTTTATTGAAAAATAGGCAACTGGTAATCCATTTTTAATTAGCTCGTAATTTTCATAATTACAATTCCCGGGAAAATCGATAAATCGCCAATTTAAATAATCTTTATCTTTAACAATTTCTATAATATTTGAAGTTGATACATTAGTTATGATATGTTCGTGCTCTTCAGTGAAGACGGTAATTTTTTTAAAATTGTTATCATTATAAAATCGGAAACATAACCTGTAATAATCTATTATATTTGATGCCAATAGAGCAAGCGTATAAACAAGCCATGCTTTAAAACCTGCATTGGATGACTTACTATTGTAACCTGACATATTCATAGGCTTAACTAATGCATCAATCACTCCAAAATCAAGCCACCCTTGACGACTGAACATTTTATGGGCTTCGTCTGAAACACCTACTCCAATTATCACATCATATTTTTTCATTAACGGGGCAATCATTGCCACACCGAGTCCTTTCATTTTCCACTCTGGGCGAACCCTCAGGTCTACAGCACAGGCAGCACTAACATGCTTACTCCCTATACCAAGTTGCATACTCAGAGCACTCTGCTGACCAACGACCTCATTATTTTGAACACAATAATATCGCTTATTTACTGGCCGTTTTATATACAACCAGTTATTAAATGCTTCATCTTGCTGGTATGAACTATCACCAAATAGTGATTTTTGAAATTTAATCAGCTGTTTAAGGTGAAGAGCTGGCACAAGGTGATAAATCGAATTTTTAAAATTCTGATAAAATCGATCAATAATTGCATTTTGTCTTACACCTATCATGATGATGAAAGAATTCCCTCTTCAATTAACTGAGGTGGCAAATGTAAATAAGATGTGGTTTTACGTTTCGTAAGAATATCCTGATAAATATACTTCGCCTGTGCAACAGTTATGCTGAGTTTGTCGGATAATTCATTTTCTGTTTTATCATTGTTTAAATACCATAACGCAATGTCCATTTTTTCATACGGTAGTGCAAAATAAAATTCATCCTGACCTTGCTCTAAGCTATACGTATCAGTTGTTGGCGTGGTATTACATATCGCTTCTGGCAAACCAAGAAATTGTGCCATTGAATATACCTGCGTTTTATAAAGATGTGATATGGGTTTAATATCAGCAGCGCCATCACCATTTTTCACAAAAAAACCCTGATCATACTCCAGTCTATTAGGCGTCCCAATTACCGCATAGTTAAGTCTGTCAGCATGAAAGTACTCAAGCGCCTTACGAATACGTTGTTTATGGTTAGTAGCAGCAACAATTGATAAATAGGCTTTTAACGGCAGCATTTTTTCAAACTGTTCTCCTTCAGGGTTTTCTACTACCACATTATAATGATTAATTTTTCCATCAACTCCACCAACTATTACAATCTTATTTTTCCACGTGTCTGTATATTCCGGAAAAACCTGTCGTATTGCATCGTCACGCCATTTATAACACCCAATCGCTTCAAGGGTGGGAGCTATATTATTGACAACATACTCAATTCCAAGATGCTCAGCTAATAGCACGCCTAAATCTCCACTACTTGAAGATGAGTCTGTTTCCGGCATTAACAGACCAAATACCTTTTTTGCACCTAATGACTTAACAGCAAGTGCAGCACACACAGAGCTATCAATTCCACCTGACATTGCAATCACAAAACCACGTCTATGTAATTTTTTGCTTAGTATCTGCCGCATTTTATCTGAAATTTTTTCAGCCTCTTTATCGAAATTTAGACTGAGAACAGAATCAGTTTGATCAGTGTTTTTTAGCATTTTCGTCACCTCATGTCTGCAATAGCTTATAACGTTGTATTTTTCCGCTCGATGTCTTCGGTAACTCATTTACACATTTATATACGCGTGGAATTTTATGTAATGGCAAATACTCACTACAATGCCTCTTTAATTCCAGCATGTTCTGTTTAGATTCCAAACAGACGACATAAGCACATAATGCCTGACCCAGAATATCATCATCTACGCCAATTACAGCGCTATCATCAATAAACAGTAACTTATTAATCACCTCTTCTAGTTCAAGCGGATTAATACGATGGGCACCAACTTTTATCATGTCATTTTTTCGACCCACAAGGTACAAAAAATCATCATCATCGAGATAACCTATATCTCCTGTTTTCAACCAGCCGTTAATAATAACTTGCTGAGTCGCCTCTTCATTATTCCAGTAACCCTGCATAATGCTATCGCCACTCACGTAAACAGCACCTTCCTTATTGTTGGCCAGCTTACATCCCAGAGAATCTCTTATTTCAATTTTAATATGCTTCACAGCAATTCCAACTGAGCCCATTTTTTTAAGCAACGCAGCCGGTGGCAACCAGCTAATTCTTGCTGTTGCTTCCGTCTGCCCATACATAATAAATAATTTTGTGTCACTATTTATAGAATTAAGCAGTTGATTTGTTAACTCTATACCCATAGGCCCACCAGCCTGTGTGAGGTATCTAAGCGGTAGTTTTTTCTGCGCCCAGTCAGAACGCGATAAAAGTAAGCGGTATGTTGATGGAACACCATAAAATCCGGATATATTGAATTCACGCAAGCTATTAACTACATCCTGAGGAAAAGCCATAGAACCTGATAAAACAATTTTTGCTGCTGAAAATATATGACTGTGTAAAACCGAGTTCCCATAGCTATAGTGAAAAGGTAGAACATCTAATGCACTGTCGCTATCTGATAATTGCAAATACTCTACAATATCAACTGTGTTAGCCATTAAGTTACCATGTGTCAGTAAAACACCTTTAGGATTACCCGTAGTGCCAGAGGTAAAAATAATTTGCGCCAATGATGACTCATCCAATATAGCATTAGCTGCACTATCACTACAGCTAATGGCATTACTCCATGACTCAAAACCATCATCCTTATTACTCGCTAAACTTAGAATTTTTATATTAAGTTTTTTTAAGCTTTCGATGCTAACCGACTTCACATTTTCAATTATCAAAATTTTAGCGTCGCATTGGCCAATTACATTTTTAATTTCATCAAATTTTGACTGCGGATTAAGCGCGACAACAATAGCCCCCAGCTTCCATACAGCATAGAAGGCAATAACGTATTCGATAGAGTTGCTTACAACCAACACCACTCTATCACCAGCTTGTATCCCAATATTACTCAAATAAGAACCGACGCTTTCTACTGAAGATTTTAATTTTTTATAACATATTTTTTTATTTTTGCTTTGTAATGCAACAGCATTCATATGCACTGATGAGTTACATGTATTATAAAACTTCTCTATGAGAGTTGATTCAATCACAATATCTTACGATAATTTTTTTTCAATAAATATCAAAAGATTATTTATCGAATCTAAATTCGCCGGAATCATCTCTTGAGATTCCACCTTTATCGACATTTCCTCTTCAAGAAAAAATATCAATTCCAGTATTCCCATAGAGTCCAATACACCTGTATCTAAAAATGAATCACTGTTTATAAGCTTGCTCTGATCATCAGTAAATAAATAATTTTCAAGGATAAACTGCCTCAAAACATCCTCTTTATTAATTTCAACTTCAGCCATTTTAACTCCTCCACATATTTCATATAAATTCACTTATTATTATCTGAGTTGATAGAATACCGATTAATGCCTGAGACTCAGAAACACTCAAACCACGTTTAGAATCTGATTTTTTCATTAAAAAACTAACTTTTTTACTATCAAATAGTGCATTTTTATCAATCTCATCCTGTGACAGATGCTGGCGCAGTTCTTCTCCCATATATTTTCCGCTGATCACTGCTGAATCAGGCGCACGATACGGCTGTTTATGACGATGTATAATTTCAGCTGGCAAGTATTTACTCATTGATTTTTTTAGTAAAAACTTTTCATTTAATCCCTTCATTTTATACTTCGGCGGTATACGGTTTGAAAATTCGATAACACGATGATCAAGAAATGGAAAACGCCCTTCCACTGAGTTTTTAGACAGCATTCTGTCACCCTGTGAACTTAGCAAATACCCTGGCATTAATGTTTTCGATTCAATATACTGGGCCTTATTAAAACTATGATACTGATTTACCTGTTTCGGAAAAGAATCAATCATAGTTTGCATTGAGCTTTCACTTAACTCTTCATTAAGTTGTTGTGAATAAAACTGTTTAGCCTTAGCCGTTGTTGTCCAACGAGGTAAATGTGAGAAACATAATTGATCCGGCTGATCCAGCGATTCACCAAAAAATGTTTTCAGATAGGTTGCCTGACCGCTATCCGGTAATTTAAGATAAGGATACAATCTCTTTAACAACATCGGCCTCATTATTGACTGTGGATTCACTGACCAGAACTGCCTGACTTTGGACTCTTTAAAAATATCATATCCACCAAGCACTTCATCCGCACCCTCTCCTGTTAATACGACTTTATACTGATTCTGTTTAACCATCTGTGAGAGCAGCCCCATTGGCACCGGAGCCGTCCGTAGAATTGGCATTTCAGTATGTCTCAGCGTATCTTTTAAATTATTTGCAATATCCTCTGTATAGATTTTTAAATGACTATGATCAGCATGCAAATGATTAATCAAAATTGACTGATACGACTTCTCATCAAATTCTTTTTCGTTAAAATTAATTGAAAATGTTCTTAACGGTACATTGCCATAATGGTGAATCATGGCAACCAGTACCGATGAATCTAAGCCACCTGATAAATATGCGGCTACCGGTACATCTGACCTTAAGCGTATTTTCGTTGCATCAATCAATAAATCATGTAATTCTTCTGCAAGACGGCTTTCACTTTTATCCCAGAATTTATCACTGCTTAAATCCCAATCCCAATAGGTATATTTTTGAAGCTGGTTATTTTCTAAAATCAATATTTGAGCTGGAGACACTTCGTATATTTTTTTAAAAAAAGTACCTGGACTAACCGGCACCCAGAATGTAAATATCTGATCCAGCGATTCTTTATTAATTTCAAGTTTATTATCAAGCGCCGGTACAATAGCTTTAATCTCACTACCAAAAACCAGTTTATTTTTATCGAAATAATAATACAGCGGACATATTCCTGCCCTGTCCCGGATTAGCACAAAGCGTTTATAATTTTCATCCCATAATCCAATTGCAAACTGTCCATTTAAATACTGTACAAAATCTAGCCCGTATTCCTGATACATATGAATAATAACTTCAGTATCTGAATGGGTTACAAATTTATGCCCCTTAGCTTTTAAACTACCCCGCAACTCTATGTAATTAAATATCTCACCATTAAAAACAATCGTTACCTCTCCATCCTTGCTTTGCATTGGCTGATGGCCATTGAATATATCAATAATACTCAGCCTACGATGAGCCAGCCCCACATTGCCTTTGCAATAAACACCTTCATCATCAGGACCGCGATGAGATAATGTATCAGCCATCTGTTTAAGTAATTTTTTATTCAGCGGCTTTTTCATTTTTGGGGATAACCTTATAACCCCCGCTATTCCACACATAATTTTTTCCGTTCACACCAGCGCCTGAAAATAAGACCTGCGCATGTATCCTTTCCAGCTAAAGTAATTTCTATCCTTAAATAAAGACTAGTATTTTTTACATAACAGCCGTTTGATCACTGTCAAAAAATAATGATATTGTGTGCGGCATGTTGTAGCAGTCAGGAAAAACATATTGAGCGGAATGTGGAAAGTACTTTTGAATGTATTAAATACACTGTTCTATTGATATAGGTCATATAATAAAAACGGCGATTTATACGATAATATTTTAACTTAAATTAATAACTCATAAACGACAACAGCCGGGCAATGCCCGGCTGTTGGAAACAATCTATAGTGAAAATAACTTAAGGTTTATTCTTCACCAATAATTGTCAGCTTGATCAGCGCGTTCACATCAGAGTGTAAATGCAGATCAATTTCATATTCACCAGCATTACGTATTGGGCCAGTCGGTAAACGAACAACCTTCTTCTCGATATCAACGCCAGCAGCAACAATTGCTTCTGCAATATCGCCATTACCAACAGAACCAAATAGCTTGCCTTCAGCACCTGACTTAGATGTGATGCTAATCGTTAACTCATCCAGCTTAACTTTAAGTGCTTCAGCTGTTGACAGTGTTTCAGCTTCTTTGGCTTCAAGCTCAGCACGACGCCCTTCCAGCTCTTTAATGTTAGCTTCGTTAGCAACTTTAGCTTTACCGAAAGGTAATAAGAAGTTACGTGCAAAGCCGTTCTTTACATTTACTACATCACCCAGCTTACCCAGACGATCAACTTTTTCTAATAGAATGATTTCCATTATTTAATCTCCGAATTAATGCTGGTCAGTGTAAGGAAGCAAAGCAAGAAAACGCGCACGCTTAATTGCAGTGGTTACCTGACGCTGGTATTTAGCTTTAGTACCCGTAATACGTGCAGGAACAATTTTACCGGTTTCACCGACGAAATTTTTCAGCAGGTTCAGATCTTTGTAGTCACACTGTGTAATGCCTTCAGCAGTGAAACGACAGAATTTTTTACGACGAAAATATGCCATGTTTATATCCTCTCAATTATTCAGCAGATGTATCAGCTGCAGGAGCTGCTTCTGCTTCATCTTTTACAGGTGCAGGAGCTGCTTCTTTAGCAGGTGCAGATTCAGTTTGCTCTGGCTTCGCTTCGCGCTTATCAGATTTCTTGCTCTCTTCTTCTTTCATTAAAGGAGATTGCTCAGTAATCGCTTCTTTGCACTTGATAACCATATTACGCAGAACCGCATCGTTGAAACGAAAGCCTGATTCCAGCTCTTCCATTTCTTCGTTACCGCACTCTACATTCATCAGAACATAATGGGCTTTGTGGATTTTATTGATTGAAT
>CAZHEA010000072.1:0-16464 GCA_964531165.1 uncultured Thiotrichaceae bacterium | reverse complement strand
ACCCCTTTATAGTCATAGTTCTTTATAGTTCTATCCGTATGAAAAAATATTACTGAATCAGGCTCATGTCAATATTGCCCGCTGATAACGTAGCACGAAATCCTGTTGCTTCATTAAAATTATAGGAATTTGAAAGCCCGTCATCACCGTTAAAACTAAACCACTTAATCGTGTCATCAACGGTTTTAGTTTCACTGTCTAATGGTTTCGTATGGGAAATGAGTACGGTTAATACACTAAACGATTTCTGTGCATTTCCAGTGGCAGGATTACGATCCGGTATCCCCTGATCTGACAGGTATGTATCAAACGGGGTTATTGTTAGGGAATCAGCCGTAAAGTAACGCCTCCCAGAAACTGCACTGGTGGCAGCTTGTGGATTTTCTGCAAGATATAAACTGGTTGTGGGTTTTGAAATTAATCCCATAAGATATAATTCTATATCATTATATGGCAGACCATTACCGCCGTTAGCAACATTACCAAATGAGGGTGCACTAAAGGTTCCTCCACCAGCCAGACTTCCACTCTCTACCTGAAGGTTATTACCGGCAGCTGCATCGTATCCTCCTAACTGGCCTTTACCACCATCGAAACCGGTGTAATTCCAGTGACCACCATTACCCGTGGTTAAAATAGCATTGGCCCAGTTATGAGCCATCTCGTGCAATGCTGGCCCATTCTGAATTCCGTTACGTTTTGGAAAATGCACTACCGATTGCAGTTTCCCTGACGAGCCATAAACAGATGTGCTGTCATAGATGTTTTTCCCTATACCCGTAACACTATTTTTGACGGTAACATTTCTACCTGCATACGTGACATTAACAGGAGTACTCTGATTATTTGAAACCAGGAAAATGAAATCGAAGTCATCATTCACTTTTTCATAAAGCATGTTGGTGATGATTTTCAGGTTATCAATATCTAAATTTTCATCTAATGGTATAGACGCAGGAATAACCAGATAAGTCGAGAATTTACTGTTACTTAATCCAAAAATAGATGCGGGATTATTATCAGGCGTCGTCTCTCCCTGACCCGGGTTATTGGTATTGCCGGTAGTCGTGTCAGGATTGCCACCACCACTGCAACCGGATATGGTGAACCCGAGTAGCATTATAGTAAGGAATTTGTTGCTACGATATTGAGAGGCGATTAAAAATTTTTCGCTAAGTAACTTTAAAAGCACAAATACTATCTTCATGTAAGACTCCAAATAAAACATTAAACTAAGAGCCTGTATCAAGATATGCTCTCAGTTAGGACACTGATGTCTTTGTTCATTTAAAGTCTTATTAAAAGACGATCTTGATATTTATTGTTTATTAATTATGGGGTGATTAATGACAAAAGTCACCCCTTAATTATAAGTTAAAAAAACCAGGGTCAAAAAATCAGGGTCAGATCCCCGTTTTCACTAATATAGATAATCATGTAACATACAAAAACCCTTATCATTCACGTGGAGGTGAATCATGCCAACAAGCATGATTATGGTTTTTTCTACAGGCTCGTTAAGCACTTCAATAAAATACGGATTATTTAAATGGATACAATAATTAAAAACTATATTTACATTATCACTCTGCTTATATTACCGCTAAGTGTATTTGCCTCAGCTGGATGGAGTGAGTATTCTCATATTGAAGAGCTCACACCCACTAGTCACGGACGATTCCTGGTCAAACTAAAAGATGCTAAGAATCCTAGTGGTTGCAAACAAGAAGATATGTATTATCTGAATTATGATTTTTCGGGATCAGAACAAATGTTTCGTACATTATTAGAAGCTGTTTCATCAGATAAAATGGTACGCGTTTATGCCACAGGAAGATGTGAGTTAAATGGTTACTCGGAGATATCTTCAGTAACAATAACGCCATAACGAATTGGGTTCATCGACTGGGATGTTAATAATTATGATGAAAGATTTAACAAAATCGTAGCATTCAACTCGAAAAGCATGGAGTCAGGCTTTACATTTCTCTTCATGAGAACAAATTAGTAAGACAACCCAGATACTGCGAACTTTTCCGTCATTATATTGATGACACGACCTTGCATGAAGTACGCGATGCAGTTAATCAGAAACTGATACTGGGTGGTGATGATTTTAAAGATAAAATTGCACAAATAATAACCTGACAAACTCGACGTGGAATAGATGGACGGCCTCGTATAGAAGCAACACGGGCGAGTTACATTATTTTGTAGCAATGCGTATATTAGCAAATACTGGGATCTGACCCGGGTTTTCGGGTTTTTTTGACCCGGTTTTTTGTATACAATGGCGTACTTATTATTTAATTCAGGTCATTAACATGAACGACACTAAATCGTTACCCGCTTTGCCGGATCACCTTTCGGGTAATCCCAGTAGCCCACACCATGTGGCAGAAATTTTCGAGCACGACATTGGTATTCGACTGAACGGAAAAGAGCGTACTGATGTAGAGGAATATTGCATCAGTGAAGGCTGGGTAAAAGTCGCGTCTCCTAAAGCGTTAGACCGTCGAGGCCAACCGCTTTTGATCAAGCTAAAAGGAACGGTTGAAGCTTTTTACAGTTAAGTCGTTCGGCCTTTTTATTTTGAACAAATAGTACCAACAAATAATACCAGAGCACAATTATTGCTAATATTAAAATCAATTGTGTTCTGGACTATTTATTACAACCTCTTGTATTGAGCTCGGGCAGGGATAACATTTCGGATGCCGCCCCCTGGATTTTCTACATCGCCTTTGAAACGGGGTAACACGATAATATGCAAATGATCGATACTGCGCCCTGCTTCTCTTCCATCATTATTTCCGAGTGTATAGGCATTAGGTTGATTGCCCAGAAACGGTAATTTCAAAACCGTTTCAATATGATGTGTTGGACGATCGTTAAGATCATCTCTTAACAACATTTCCTCGTAGAGTTTTTTCATATCCGTTGATTCTACAACCTGCTTAACACCATAAATCGCATCAAAATAGTCATCGTGTTCGACTTGATTCAAACTAAAAATCGATGCAACAGGTCTTTTTGGCATAATCAGCGCATGACCAGGATTCACAGGATTCGTATCAAATATACTAACAAATGATCGATTCTCGAATATAAATGGATCGGCTTCACCATTGACTACGGTACAAAAATAACATTTTTTCTCTGAGTGAGATGGACTCATAATAGGTTCTTATTATTACTAAAGATATAACTGGGCATTGTACCGTAACCTCCAGGTAAATACCTGTTTCTCAACCTGGAACAATTGAAAAAGGACCACGATTAATTGTGAACATTAATAAATCAGGAGAAGTTGAACAAGTTCCGGGGGCAGGCTAAATCTACCACACATAACGAGCCCGACCCGACTCTGTACTTTTAGCTTTAGAAGAAAAGGGATGCATTAGCATCCCTTTTTATTTTTAATCAGATTAAATCGTAACAATCCAGTCAAACTATTCATTCATTTTTTTAAACTCAACCCGGCGATTTTTTTTGCGACCCTCAGCCGTTTCATTGTCTGCAACCGGTGATGCTTCACCATAACCTTTTGCAACCAGCCGATTATCCGGAATATCTTTTGTTATCAGATAATCAACAACACTTTGTGCACGACGGTTTGATAAATCCAGATTACCGGCTTCTTTACCGTGGCTATCCGTATACGCCTGCACTTCTATTATTAATAATGGATAAGATGCCAGGGTAACAGCTAAATCACTCAAGCTCTGTTTAGCATTTTCTGTTAACTGGTCAGAGCCGGTCGCAAACTGAATTGACTCCAGCTGTCCCTTAAATAATGAACAGCCTTTTTCATCTACCACATCATCTTTTTTAGAATTTGGGCAGGCATCATCTACATCTGCAATTCCGTCTTCATCTGCATCTAACACAGCAACCATCACCGGGTCTGAAGGCGCTTCTTCAAATACTGCTGGTTCTTTCGCCGGTTCTGGCTCCTGTTGCTGAACTTCTTCTTTAGGCGGAGTTAATTTTTCTGCTGAGGTTTTTTTAGAAGACGATTTTTTGCCAAAATACTTAACGATATTTAAAGAAAGTAATGATGCGTCTTCATCAAAACTTTCCAGCTCGGCACGAATAAACAATGATTTACTTAGCGCGTATTCAGCGCCGCCACCATAAAATATCTGTGACGAATTAACATTATTGATTGGAATATTGGCTTCGGTATCCAGTGCTGCTATTCCTGCTTTGAAAAAAAACGTCAGGTTTTTACCCGCTAATGGCACAGCAAACACATTGAAACGCGCGGCTAAGCCAAAAGCACTGTAATCAATTTCTCCAAAGGTTTGCATGGTTGTAGTTCCGAGATCGTTATAGCTGAGTTCGGCAGACCAGTTTTTATTAAAAACATAACCTGCAAAAACTTTATATCCGGTATCGGTATCATCATCAACAGCAAAGATAGTATTACTAGTATCCGGGTCCATTGTTGACAAACCAACGCCGGCGCCCAAATACCAGTTATAAAGTTCGTCATCCGCGGCACTTGCGGGTAAAACCGCAAGCATCAGAAATACTGCCATAAACTTTTTTACGGTTTGCTTGATCTGCACTGCAAAACGCAACAGGGCAAACATCAGTAAAAATAATGGATTAAATGAGCCCACACCCTTTAAGCCGGTATCAACTTCTTCCAGGTCAGGGCTAACCAGCAGACTATCGGCATCCGCATAATCGGGAATGCTGTCGCCATCGGTATCCGCACAGGGTTGTGCCGGGCACTCTACCTGATCCGGTACGCCATCACCATCACTGTCACCACCTAGTGCAGTGCCAGGTGCATTACCGTCATCCCGATCGAGATAATCCGGAATGCCATCTGCATCTGCATCTGTAAATTGAGGTGCATCGTCGAAGCCATCGCCATTCGCATCCGTACCGCCGGTTTGATCAACATCGAAGAGGTCATCTATGCCGTCATTATCCGTATCGTTACCGGTTAAACCAATTTCTGCTCCGTCAGCTATACCATCACCGTCACTATCTTCATCGTTTGAATCCGGTGTGCCATCTCCGTCTGAATCCAGTAGCGGGCTTTCATATACGTCTGGAACATTATCATTATCCGAATCCGGAATAATAATTTCCTGCACGCTTACCGTAATACTTTGCACCGAAGGATTACTGCCATCCGTTACCGTCACTTCAAGCAGATAACTATTATTGGTATCACTATCCTGCGGATTATTAAAGTCAGGTACCGTATTAAAGCTCAGCACACCTGCTGGTGAAATACTGAAATCGCCCTGATCAGCTCCGCCGGTTATACTGAATATTACACTGCCGGACTCAGGATCCTCAGCCGTAATTGTAGCAACCGCTGTATCACCTTCAGATGGTGTAAAACTCGCGGCACTAGTAAAGGCTGGTGGTTCATCTACTGGCTGCACACTCACGCTTATCGTTTGCACTGCCGGGTTAAGTCCATCAGTAACCGTCACTTCCACATCATAAATATTATCTGTACCGTTATCCACCGGGTTTTCAAAATCCGCTGCCGCATTAAAACTCAGCACACCTGCTGTTGAAATATTAAACAAATTTTGATCCGCACCACCACTGATGGAGTAAGTTAAATTCACACTATCCGTATCGGTTGCGGTAACCGAACCCACCCCTGTGCCACCTTCATCCGGTGAGAAAGCAGACGCACTGGTAAACACCGGTACTTCATCATTCACGGCCTGCACATTAACCGTAATACTTTGTACCACAGGGTTGGCACCATCATTCACAGTTACATTGAAGGTGTAACTGTTATCGCCGTTACTGTCCGCCGGGTTTTCAAAATCAGTTGCGCCAATAAAACTCAGCACACCTGTTGTTGAAATGCTGACATCACTTTGATCTGCACCACCGGTTAATGTATAGGTTAAGCCCGCGGCTTCCGGATCTTGCGCCGTCACATTACCAATGGCTGTGTTACCTTCAGAAGGCGTAAAAATAGCGGCACTGGTAAACACCGGTGCCTCATCGACATTCTGTACATTAATACTAATAACCTGCACTACCGCCGTGGTGCCATCCGTTACACTCACTTCAATATTATAGGTATTGTCTGCACCGTTATCCGCTGGGTTTTCAAAATCCGTCTCCGCATTAAAACTCAGCACACCTGCTGTTGTAATACCGAATAGATTTTGATCCGCACCCCCGCTGATGGTATACGTTAAGTTCACACTATCCACATCAGTGGCAGTAACCGAACCAATAGCCGTGCCACCTTCATTGGGCGAGAAAGTTGTCGCACTGGTAAACTCCGGTGCTTCATCAATATTCTGCACATTAACCGTGATATTTTGCGCAGTCGTATTCAAACCATCACTGACAGTTACCTGTACTGAGTAACTGTTATCCTGATTACTGTCCGCTGGATTTTCAAAGTCAGTTGTCGCAACAAAACTTAATACGCCCGCTGATGTTATGCTGAAATCCACCTGATCTAATCCACCGGTTAATGTATAAGTGAGGCCACTGGAATCTGCATCGGTTGCGCTAATGGCCGCCACCGCTGTGCCACCTTCATCCGCTGTAAAGGTGGTGCCACTGGTAAACACTGGCGACTCATCATTGAGAGGCTGAATAGTTAGCGTAATCGTTTGCGTATCAATAACACCGCTCACATCCGCTACCACATCCACAATGTAGGTATTATTACCATCACTGTCGGCGGGTGTTTCAAAGTCAGGTAAACTCAGCAGTGTTAATACGCCGGTACTGCTATTAATATTAAATGCAGCCTGGTCTACACCACCGGCAATGCTATAAACAATCACCGATGTAATATCATCCACCGCAACAACGGTTGTAACCGCGCCGATGTTTTCATCAACATTAATGGCTGCTGTTGCACCACCGCCATTACTGGTAATCGTCACCACATTATCGTTCACGTCCGTCACCGTTATGCTGAGGGTTTGAATATCATTTACCTGCCCATCGGTAATTCTAATATCAACAATATATACACCGTTAGTATCCGCATCTGCTGGAAACTCTGCATTCGGATTATTGATAAAACTCAGCTCGCCGGTTGACGCATTTATGCTGAATAAAGTCCGGTCATCACCACTTACAATTGAATATGCTGTGGGCACCGTTACCACTAACGAGGTTACGGTTGAAACCAGCGTCTGATTTTCTGGCATTGAAACGGTGTCGGTCGAAGTCACACTAAAGAAAATACTGGCCGCCGCCGGTACCGTTGCCGCATCAAACCCATCATCGGCAGAAATACTATACGTCGGTAAGGTATTGGAAACGGTATGTACAAACTGCACCAGACCATTATTCACCTGCGCCTGGGTAAAGCTGGTAATGGCAACACCAGTATTCGTTACCAGCTCGAAGCGTCCGTTAGTAATTGAAGAGGCATTTAATGTAATGGATGCCGGTGCACCACCGTCCGGATCTACATAACGCAACTGACTGGTGGTTAACACAACCGATCCCAGGTTTTGTAATGTAATGCGATTACTGGCCTGCAATGGGCTGCCGGTAAGCGGTGCACTCGGATGACTCTGTACATCCACATTCACCCGGTATGTATTACCGTTGGCATTTCCATCCGTTACCGCCAGTGTTAATCCGCGCACACTGACATCTCTTAGTAAAAAGGTATCGGTATAATTTAAGCTACGAATTAATGCCTGCACTGCTGCAAGCGTGGCATTGGCACTATTAAATTCAATTTGCAGCGCAATACCAGCACCATTTTCGATACTGTTAATATCACCGATTTTATTGCCTTCATAAAAGACTTCCGAACCGGTTACACGAATTTCACCTACGCCATCGCCAACAGATGTAATACCTAACACTTCCCACTCACTGTCTTCAAAAATCACCTGCAATTTTAAAGAACCACCGTTTAGATCTGCATCATCTGCATCAGTTAAAATAGCATCAGTTGAAGCATCAATTAATATTTCTGTAGTTGTCGAATAGGTAACACTGTCGTCTTCAATATTAGCAATGGTCGGGGCATTCGGGTCAGCAACGACAAATGTCAGTGCCAGATAACTATTGGTAGTCAAACCATCGGCATCAACAATTTCAATGGTGACCGGATAGGTACCCGGTGCCAGTCCGGAGCCGGTTGGCCCAGGAGTAAACTCATAATTATCAGGCGTTGGCTCAGTTAATGTTCCGCTTAAATCGCCGAGACTGGCAGAGCTAATATTGGATGTAGCGCTGCTGACACCAAAACTGAAGGTATCACCTTTATTCACAACAATGGTTCTTGATGCGGGAATCGCACCACTGGTTGTAAACTGTACCGCGCCTAAATTCTGTAAATCCAGAATAAAGTCGGCACCACTTTTAGATTTGATTGCACCGGTTGAGTCGAAGTCTTCTACAATAATTCCGGCACTGTATAAACCCGATGCCAGTGCACCTGAGCCTGTCCAGGTGACCACACCGGTGTTCGCATTAATGGCAAAACCCGTCGGGTTTGAACCGCCGCCCATTTCTGATGTATTGGCCAGGCGGTAACGAATTGAATCCGCATTGGGATCTGCAGTATTAACCTGAAAGGTGAAATCGGTAAGCGCCGCAACACCGTCTGCCTGCAAGCGGGGCACATCAAATAAAATGGGTAAATCAATTTTTGGAGCGAGATTATCATCTTTCAGGAAAATCGATGCCTGTATATTCCAGGGGCCATTTGCATTATTGACCAAATTACTAATTCTGGCATTGCTCGAATAACTGATTAAGTACGCTGTATTTAAATCAAGATCCTTAACCTGATACGTATCAGTTCTTAACTCATAGGTACCACCGATTATAATAAGGTTATTGGTTACCGGTGTCACCGTTACACTGGGTGTCAGATTGAGATTAGGTTGAGCTGCCCGATTAAGTGCCCAGGCTGCAACAACCGTTATAGTGACATCATTTTTTAAACCATCACCATCCAGCTCAGCCGCCTGCCATGAAATAGACCCGCCACGAAAGTGACTGGCCTGTGCAGAGAATGAAATAAGAAGGATAACGAATGAGAATACACTTAAAGAAAAACGGCTGAGCAGAGTAGAAAACATTAAATATCTCCGGATACAATCAAAACAATTAAATAATCTGAAACATAGGTATAGACTATAGTTATTAAATTGTCTTATAAAAAGTCCGGTTAATAAAAAATACAACAAATTTTATAGTTTGTGTTTTTAAATATCAGGTTAAATATATATTATTATTTTACGCTTAGTACATGATTCATTAAATGTCCATTAATTCTATACTTAAATGTATTAATTTTTAAAACACCAATACACTTTACGGATTAAAGTCTACTCACAAAGCATTTCAGACGCCATCAAATGCACTACCCTCAACTCCTTATGCAGGCGAACCATATTATCCGGGTTATCGACTTTCTTTTTCACATCAAGTAACGGTATATCAAATAAGTGTGCATCATCTCTAAAAAAATACGCATAAAAATATGAATCTGAAAATGAAAACTGAACAAGAAAATTACCGGCCTTTGCTATCTCTAGCATATGACTAATGCGCTTATCCGTTAATAACTTTTTTGCCAGTTCCGCATCGGTGGTTTTTATTCGGTAGTAATTTTCAAACTCCTTATCTTCAACGCGGTAGCGATCAAGTGACTCCCAACTGGCACTGTGAGTTTTATCTTCGTCCCGGTTGAAATATGTTTTCTCATCGTTTTTTCCCAGCGTGGTACGAATATCATCCACAAAATTCGACAACGTTGAACCCAGATATTTTTCAGTAAACTCACGCTGAATAATTACCCTGCCTTCGAAATCATAATCCAGTTTCGCCTGAAAAAACAAACCACCGGCAGGATCACACTGCACACGATCTGCACGGCGTTCTAATGAAAGCATTGATGCCTTTGCCTGCACACCATCAAAATCACCTTCCAGTAAGTCATGGGGTAATAACATGTATTTTGAGACAGACTCACCGCGGGTAAAATAGATAGGAACAATTAAACTGTTTTCAATAATTTCTGTGTCGATACCTTCTTCCGGACGATAACTTAACTCCGGTAACATAAACTCGACTATACGACGGCTAACATGCTGGCGATAATAACGACGAAAGTCTTCCAGCTTCTCAAGATATTTAAACCCGAGAGTAAACATTTTAATTAAAATCCAGATTACTGAGCCTATTACCGGAGCGGCTTTAAACAATAAGAAACCAAGAGAGCCATCATCTTTGAGGGTTGAGCCTATTGCCACTCCGACAATGATGATAACCGCACTTATCATAATTGTTTTTGTCATTTCAATACCCCAGTAACCGACGAACTTCTTACGTTCCTTTTCAGCTACCACCGCATGGGCCATTATGTTCGAGTTAAAATATTCTTTACATTCATCTAATGACTTCATATTTACCCTGTTTAACATTTAAATAAGAAACTGAGTACACCGGTATACCTTAATCTGGCATATTCAGCTCAAAAATTATAATACTTTCAGTATTATAGACCAGCAATAAGATCGAGTTATATTATCCAGTATTTTAACTCGTCGGTTGCCATACACCGCTTAACTGCGCATAATGCCCACAGGCCCAGCTTAAAAAATAATGAATTATGGACAATTACATTACCCTGCCAACCTGGCTATTTATACTACTTGTACTTTTTGCCGCCGTAATGGTGCTTGATCGTCTATTAATGCCAGGGCTACGCTGGTATTTACATCGTCGCGTAAACAAAGTCATTGATGAAGTCAGCAGCCGTCTCGATATTGAAATCCGGCCGTTTCAACTCACCCGCAGACAAAGCCTGATAGACCAGCTGGTATTCGATGAACCGGTTATTGACGCCATTAAAGCCTACGCAGAAAAAAACAAAATGCCGGTGGCACTGGTTCAACAAAAAGCCCGGCAATATGCCAGTGAAATTGTACCCGCCTTTAATGCTTATGTTTATTTCCGGTTAGGTTACTGGCTAGCCAGAAAATTTGCGCGCCTAATGTACCGTATTCGTGTAGGTTTTTTTGATGATGACGGTTTGAAAAAAATCCCACAGGGTGCCAGTGTGGTTTTTGTAATGAACCATCGCAGCAATATGGATTATATTCTCACCTCGTTTCTGGTCGCTGAAAAAACCGCCCTGTCTTACGCTGTCGGTGAGTGGGCACGTATCTGGCCGCTACAAACCTTAATCAAATCCATGGGAGCATTTTTTGTGCGCCGCAACTCATGCAATCCATTATATCGAAAAGTACTCGAACGCTATGTGCATATGGCAACCCGTGCCGGAGTCTGTCAGGCGGTTTTCCCGGAAGGCGGCTTAACCCGTAACGGCGCACTGCGGGATCCGCGTTTAGGGTTTATGGATTATATGCTGCGAGAATTTCACCCTGAATTTGATAAAGACATTGTATTTGTGCCGGTGGGCATTAACTACGACCGGGTGATTGAAGACCGAAGTTTAATTCGACGACTCGACAAACAAGCTGAAAAACGCAGCAGCTGGTTTGTGATTAAAACCTCAGTGCGGTTTATTTACAAAATGGTATTACTGTCACGAAAAATGCGCTGGAAGCGTTTTGGTTACGCCAGTGTAAACTTCGGCCCGCCAGTTTCGGTCAAGCAGTATTGCGCAGACAATAAACTTGATTTCAGCCAGTACGAACAGGAAGAGCGTTTTGAACATGTAAAAGAACTGGCTGAGTTGTTAATGAAAAACATTAGCCATGTTATTCCTATTTTACCGGTGGCATTAATGGCAGAAATTTTATTAAAAAATAAAGATGAGTGGAAAAACGAGCTGGACTTAAAATCGCAGGCGGCGCAAAGAATTGATGAATTAAAACAAAAAGGCGCACCGATTAATATTTCCTCAAACGCCTGTGAAGGCGTATTAAGCAATGCCCTGGGCATGTTAACTGCCCGTGGCTTAATTGGTACTAAAGAAAATTTATTATGTGTTAATAGCGAGTCTGAGGCATTGCTCGAATATTATGCTAACTCGATTCAACACTGGCAGTAGGGTAAGGGGTCGAAGTCAAAGTTATTTTCTTGAACTACAGGTTGAATTTTCGAATTGTTAACTTTGACTTCGACCCCTGATATTCCGACCCCTGCATAAAATTACCTGGTAAAATACATTAAATCCTTATCCATTGAATAAGTCCACGGCAGGCCTGCATTTTTCCAGCCGTCTTTCATTCTCTTACCTTTGTTTTTACCTTTCTTAACTTTTCCGCCTTCATAACCATCTACAACCGTATACACTTTTGTATAACCGTTTTTAGCCAGCACATTGACCGCTTTTGCACTGCGATCGCCTGAACGACATATTAATATAACCGTATCGGTTTTTTTCAGACCTTTTTCTTTTAATCGGGCATCCACATCCGCAACAAAATTATCATTGTGTTTTCGCACATAGCGACTTTTTTTATCATCCCACGCTGTACCATCCATTGTATCCGTTGGCACATTTGCATCCATTACAGTCACGACCCCGAGGTAGTTTAGCTCCGACGGTGTACGCACATCAAGAAACAGAGCATTATCCATATTCTTCATCATATAATCATATGCCTGCGTTGATGTCATATACAGGCCTAAAGTGGTCTGTTTCTTTTTGCTCAGTTTTGACCAGTCCTGTGCGTTTACTGAACCGCTGAAAACCGTTAACATGGCTAGCGTAATAAGTGAGGTAAAAATATTTTTAAATGAGATTATTTTCATCTTTTTCTCCAATAGTTGTTATTAAATTAATTAAAAATTCACGCTGATAGATACTAATTAAATGAAAAGGGGTCGAAGTCAAAGTTAACCCACTTAAACATTCAGACCAGGTCTCAAATAGATAACTTTGACTTCGACCCCTTACATAAATTTTTATGCAGCCAGATACTCATGCTGCGGAATTTTTTTACATACAATATTTTCTTTATCGAACCAGTTTTTTATGTTCGGTTCAAACCAGCTTCGCTGGCTTCTTTTATAGGGCGGTATAAAAAAATCTAACATACTGCAGTTATTGCTAACCGACCTCAGCGCATGAATATTTCCCCGTTCCGGTGTCAACACGGCCATATCGCCTGCCCGCAATATGTTATGCGACACCCGAACCAGTTCAGCCACATCACCTGATGATGTTTTATCATTACTCACATTATCAAACTGCCAGATCTCTGCTTCACCACTTATAATTTTCACCATAGCCGTCGCTCCAGGATGATCATGCAACTGCACTAATTGTTTGTTATCAATATTTAAAATACCACCATTAACATTGGTCTCTTTCATTAAGCGCTGCCATAACCAGTAACGATTACCGGTTTCATAAGAATGGGCTACAGCATCATTAAATTCCTCAGAGTTAAAGTTGAGCTGCTTTAGCATATTCAATCCACGCTCAGCCAGCTGCTGATGCCCCTGAACATTATGATCAAGAGAGTGACTGGCATAATCATCAGCTAAAGCATTGATACTTTTTTGAAATTCAGACCAGCTTAATTCCACACTCTGGTCAATTTTCGACACCGCACTACCGGGAAACAATGCAACCGAAAGTCCTGCCAGTAAAAATGTTCTTCTGTTAATCACATCATGTGCCTTCATGATTTGTTTTGTTTTTTTCAACGGTTTCGGTAGATAAACGATCGAAATACTTAATCGCTAAATCATCATTTGCAGTTGACATTAAGGCCTTAAAACTAAACCCGGTAAGGCGCAAACCCCGTTTGATGCTCCAGTAAAGTAACCCGGCAACCAGTACGCCATAAGCCAGCCCGGCAATGGCCTGTATAGTCGGGTCATAACCAAATATATCCGGCACATGCTTAATGCGGGTAATGGTGGTGTCACGGGCAAGATCTTCCCAGAAATCCTGATACAGGGTGTAGGGTAAGTAGCCCAAAAGAAACCCGGGGAATGCTGCGATTGCCGTCATATACCCCATTCCCAGGCGCATATAGGTACGAATTTCACAGCCGATCATGGCGACTGAACCAAAGCCCTGAAAAACCGCACCCAGTAATAATATCCAGGTTGGATTCATGCCCAGTGGTAACTTGATATCAAAAAATTGCCAGCCAATCATAATCGCTGCCCACAACATTAATATTTCAATGAATATGGCGGTGAAAGGTGACATTGAGCGAAACATAAAACGAGTAGATCCGGGAATATGCCATTTCTTTTCAAAGAAGTTTTCCTTATGCTCCAGCCCCATTGAAATTTCCGGAGTCATAAAGGCACACTCAGTTCCAAAGCCAGTTTTCGCCATACCAACACCGGCAACGATACCGATTAACAAGAACCACAGCATCATGCCCCAGCCAATCACACTGATCGCATAGTTCCAGCCAAATAAACCATCTTCTGTTCCGTAAACAAACGAACCGACAATGGCATTACCAAAAAACGCAAACATAAAAAATAAAATCGTTATACGTATCCAGTCACGTTTAGGGTTGTAATTTTTACTGGCTTCATAAGCCAGACCATCCAGCGCCATTTTTCCGCCATGACAGGCACCATATTCCGCTGTCGATTTATTTTCCTGACCTTTAAAGACATGCCCAATGCGCATTACACTCATTAAATAAAAAGTTAGAAAACCTGCCGGAAGAATAGCGACTAAGTAAAGCAATGAAGCAGTTGACATGGATGACAAACCGCCAAGAAAATGATGTGTCGTACAACCATGAGCCAGACGGGTACCAAAGCTAAAAACAAAGCCACCAACAAAAGCTAACAGCAGTTCTTTAAGCGGATATTTAACCCAGCCACGTGACTCTTTTTCTGCACGGGTGACCAGCCATGCTCCAATCACCACGCCAATAATTATCCAGTGAACATTTGGGTCGTATGCCCGCGACCACCAGTCAACATCCGGCGCTACGGTCTGCTCAAATGCGGCAGCCATTTCTACCAGCCCGGTGGTTAAGCCAATGGGTTTTTCCAGCACCATATAATTCATGATTTCTGCAATACCGACAAACACACCACTGACCCAAAAAGGCCATTGCTTACGTAAACTCAACATTATTATTACCCCTGGATAACGATATGAAAATTAACAGCCACCTTCTTCAGCAATTCGCACCACGATTTTTTCAAATTTTCGCCATGCATCTTTATTTTCATTATCCTTTTTTATTGCGTTTCGATAGGCTTCAAGTGCCAGTGATAATTTTCTCTTCTTTGTCAATTTGTCGCCTTTTTTCATACAGTCTTCAAGAGAGCTACAGTTCACTTTGAATTCAGCTGCCTGCGATATAGACGCATAAAACGGCAGGGTTATTGCTGCAGCCATCGTTACTGCCAGAATATTTTTTGAAATCATCTTTAATGCCTCATACTTTTAAAAAACAATTTATAACGGGGAACTTCATTAACTTATTCTGAAACTTTATCTCTTCTGCAATAGTTAATATGTCACCTGAGTGACAGTTATGAATATTTTCCGTACCGAGGAATATTGGATATGAGTATTGAGCAACGCATAAGATACAACAGCGATGACAGGGCAAAGTCAGCAACGACGGCTTATTAAAACGGCTTAATCACTATGGCTCGCCCCTTAGATTAGGCGCTCATTGCCACGGCGGATTGCTTTTCCACAATGACTTATGTCTGGGTGCGCTGCATTTGCCTTTCCATGGGTCATATAATTGATAGAATCCTTGACGCCAAACTTCAAAATGCAAATGTGGCCCGGAACTTTTACCGGCACTGCCAACCTTTGCGATCATCTGCCCCTGACTGACCCGTTGGCCTGACTTAACTAAAACTGAATTTTGTTTTAAATGATCATAGCGAGTTGCAAAAACACCTTTTACATAAGGGTGCTTTATCACGATGACATTACCTCCATTGAAGCACCAGAAACAATCTCCCGAGGCCTTTTTACAAAAAGCACCTGACGGCGTGCATACACTATACCCATCAGATACGCCGGGCTTCATATTATACTTAGGAGTAGCACAATCTGCATGGTTTGAAGGGCACTTATCATATTTACCATCAAACACCCATTGCACAATACCATCTGCAGCAGCATATACAGCCGTACCTTTTTTGAAGGCAGCATCAGTAATACTTATATCTGTTCCCTGATGTCCTTTGTAACCGGGCTTACTACAGTCAAATGCCAGATTAGTACTCTTAATATCCGCGTAACCAAAACTCACAAAACAGGATTGACCCGGGTGACAATCCAGTGGCCAGATTAATTTATTGGCATGAGCATTTAAGCAAGGCATTAAAATCGACAGTAGAAATATATACTTAAACATAAATTTGTTTCACTCCCGTAAACAATTTTTTTGCAGCATATCATTTTTCCTGGTTATGAAAATAGACCCGGAATATACCTGAATTAATTTCCCTACTGATAAAAGAGGCACCGGGGAAGATTTTAATATATGAATAATTTGTAGATAAGGGGTCTAGATAAGGGGTCGAAGTCAAAGTTATTTTCTT
>CAZHEA010000071.1:13220-16470 GCA_964531165.1 uncultured Thiotrichaceae bacterium | reverse complement strand
ATCAGTGTGAAGGTGATTCTATGCCGCCAAATATATTTCAGCGTGGAGGTTATGAAGCTTTCAGTAATATGTTGATGCCTGTGATGGATGATTCGGCTACATTTACATACGATCTAACAGATGGAATATCTAATTATTATGGTGAGTTAATGTTAATTAGCAGTGAGTGCAGTCAATTTGGCTATGAGTTTCAAAAGAAATATCATATTCCTAAGCTACCTCGACAAACCATTCACGTGAAGGCTGAAAATATGGGGCACAATATGTTGACACTAAATTCAGAGTGGAGCTTAAGTACAATTGGCAAGTTTTTTGGTAAATAAAAACCTAACAATGAGCTGAGCAAGGCGTTATGTTTTGTTGAGAATTCAGAGAGTAATATGATTAAATTTTCTATATTTTTTAATGCTCATTATTTCCAACTCAACACTTTTCGCTGGAGAACATGACGTGAAAAATTCAAAAGTAGCTCATCTATTATCTGAATTATCGTCATCTAACGAACCAGGAATTCAATATGTGGTAGTGAATAGTGATTTAGTGGTTTTTGAGTATAGTTCTGGTCAAGCGGACATAAAAAATGAAGTAGCACTAAGCTCCAATCATACTATGGCAGCATTTTCAATGACCAAAACTCTGACTGCCATTGGAGTACTTCAATTATTGGAACGTCATAAAATAAAATTGGATGACAGTGTATCTCTATATATTGAACATCCATATAGTACGGAAATCACAATTAGACAACTTTTAAGTCACACTTCCGGCCTTCCCGATCCTATTCCACTTAAATGGGTTCATTTAGCAAAAGACCATATTACCTTCAATGAAAAAAAGGCACTTAAAAAAGTATTATTAGAAAATGCAAAGAATTCATCGTTACCGGGAGAGAAGTATGAATATTCAAATATTGGATATTGGTTACTTGGAGGTGTTATTGAAAAAGTCAGCGGCTTAAGTTACAGCGAATATATAATCAAAAACATATTTGAGCCGATTCATTTATCGAAAAGCGAAATTGGTTTTAGTGTAATTCAGGAAGATAATCACGCGAAAGGTTATTTAAAAAAGTACTCATTTATGAATTTACTTAAGTCTTTTCTAATTGATGAGACAACATGGGGTGAGTATGAAAAAAATTGGCTTCATATCAATAATGTGTATCTCAATGGCCCAGCATTTGGTGGGGCAATAGGTTCAGCTAGGGCTTTTAGTAGTATACTTCAAAGTTTATTATCTAAGGATTCAGTGTTGCTAGGAAGTAAGACTAAGCGCCACCTCTATTCTCAAGAAAGCATCAACTCAGGAGAAAAAATAGATATGACATTGGGGTGGCACATTGGTGAGTTGAATGACATAACATATTATTTTAAGGAAGGTGGCGGTGCTGGTTTTCATTCTGAAATGAGAATTTACCCAGATGCAAATTTAGCATCTGTATTAATGGTAAATCGAACATCTTTTAATACGCGAAAGCAATTAAGTAATCTTGATATGCAAGTTATGAGTAAATAAAATATAATAATTACTACATGAATTACGTTCAAACATGTAATAAGTCGGTCAAGTTCGCATGTGAAAAAAACTCATATGCTTGGACTCCGCTTACCTCAGCGTTCAAAATGTCAGCTTTCCTGATGAAGCGGAAGTAATATATTTCCGCTTCATTTTAGTAAATCTCTTTAATATTTTTACTGCGCCCAGAAGCATGCCTTTCACGTAGATCTGAATCTATATAACGATCAGTAGTGGCCATACTTGCATGACCGGCATCATCTCGAACATGCTCTCTGGGACGGTGTTTAACATCTTCGCTAATACCTGTATGTCGTAGCCAATGAACAGTAGCGGCTTTTAATTCAAATGCATCATCTTCAAGTCCGTCGGCTTTCATTCTTTCAAAAGATTTATCAAAACATCCCTGGACTATTCTTCTAATTTGTCGAGTACTGGTAACGGGACCTTTACCTTTAATTTTTGAAATGAGAGGTTCTTTAACACCTGGTGTTGGCAATGGTGTCAGCTTTAATGATTTACGAAATCGTTTTAATGCTACTAACATATCATCGCAAACAGTTACTGTTCGATTTTTATTCCCTTTACCTATAACTTCAAACCACCAATTTCCATCTTTGTCTTTATTGAAGTTGGTCATAAGTGGGGTAGAGCGTTCATCGGCTACAAGTTCAGAAACTCGAAGATACATTGCAATAAGACAGTTCATAATAAACAGAGTACGCTCAAATTCTTCAGGGTTTTCATCGGCCATTAATTCCGCTGTTTCAAGAACATAATCCCATTGAAGATTACTGATACGTCTAATTATTGGTTTAGCTTGTTCCTTAACAAGGAATTTACTTTTTTGCTTAATCAACGAAACTGGATTCGCTTCAACTAAACTTTCCTGGATAAGAAATCCATAGAACGATGAAATAATCGAGAACATTGATTTAATAGCAGATTGAGATAGTACAAACTGTTTTGGATCAGCTTCAGCACCATTTAGAAAATCTAATTTAGTAACCGTTGTTACGAAAGGCCTCCAATCTTTACTTGCAGCTCGCTTACCATTATTATTTTTGAAGCGCGCAACATTTTTAGTACCAATCCAGGCTAACGGTGGATTAATACAAAAACGTATGAATTCTTCAATGTGTTCACGTTTAAGGCTTAATACAGAAATGCCTTCGATTCGCCAGCACCATTGCAATAACCGTTCAATTTCACGTCTATAGCTATTAAATGTGGCTGTACTTCCATTGTAGCTGTAGAGAAATTTTAAAGCGTATTCTAGATCTGTATCAGCACCGTGTATTGTTTTGTTTATAAATGACTCAACTGTAAATAACTTTTGCTTAAATGGATTGCCTATATATTTCAGATTATCAATTATAGGTGAAGGTGATATACGCTTTGGATTCATGAATACAATTCAGGATAGCTATAATTAGGCCAATTATAGCTTAAATACTCGCTATTACAATAAGTCCGATAATAACATTTATCGGACTTATTGTAAGTTGACCTCTGTATTACTCTGTCTATATGCAAATATAAATGCATCTGGCATAGGGGGATTACTGGTAATAAAAGTCCTTAGTATTCACATACACTTTAGCGTATATGTAACCAGGTCAGTAATATCAGTTTTTTATAATACGGTTATTACACTTATGGAAACTAATTACAGGGATCTCATATGAATCTGAGACATTGGGAAAAGCACAGAAAGATTCATGAATGAAGACTG
>CAZHEA010000071.1:0-13120 GCA_964531165.1 uncultured Thiotrichaceae bacterium | reverse complement strand
GATATTTAGCCTCATATAATCACTGGTTAACGAGTTTAGTAGTTGTTGTGGATTTTTAGCACTTACTGTGGTCGACCAAAAACACGACATTACTAAATTGGCCTAACACTGTCATGTGTGCATAATGTATATTATGTTAAATAGCCAATATAGATCAATGTTGCGGTACTGGTAACATGCAAACTCCATAACTACTCGCTTCTACCCTATGTATTCGTCATTATAGAGTTAGTTTAATGTCGTTGAGATTAACTTATGCATAAATCTTAAACCGCATTGTTGCTGAATTGTCTTTTCTATAAAGTGTTTTTATTACGGTTTAGTTAATCGCTTCTTCAGTTCTCTAATAGATAAGTCGATTTGAATAAACATTTAGGCTTATTAGTAGATTAAATATACGCTTGAACATATATATGTTTAGGCGTATATTATTTCTATGTTAAATGAAACCGATATTTTCTTTAAAATGCTATCCGATAGCACTCGCCTGCGTTGCCTAATGTTAATGCAGGCTGAAGGTGAATTATGCGTGTGTGAATTAACCCATACATTGAATTTGTCTCAGCCAAAAATTTCACGACATCTTGCGCACTTACGTGAGGCAGGTGTATTAGTGGCAAGGCGTAACGGCACCTGGATGTACTATCGTATTAATTCGCAGATGCAGAACTGGGCATTGCAGATTTTGCAAACTACGCTTGCTGGTATTCGTACTACCGAGCCATTCATCTCGGATCAAAAAATGCTCAAAACCATGGCTAACCGGCCCGGTCTCAAATGCTGTTCATAAGAAGTTATCTTTAAAAATTATCAGGAGTAAGTCTATGCCAATTCGTATTGGTATTAATGGTTTGGGTCGCATGGGACGATTAGGCTTTCGTGTAGGCTGGGGAAATTCTGCCTATGAAATTGTTCATGTTAATGAAATATCAGGTGATAGCGCTGCGATGGCGCATTTACTGGAGTTTGATTCAGTACATGGTCGCTGGGGTCGTGAACCCGGTTTTGATGAATCAGGCATAATAGTAGATGGAAAAAAAGTAAGTTATTCGAGTGAGAGAAATCCTGCGAATGTTAACTGGGCTGACATGGGAATTGATCTGGTGATTGAATGTACCGGTCAGTTTAAAACCGAACAATCATTGCAATGTTATTTTGATCAGGGTGTAAAAAAAGTACTGGTTTCAGCTCCGGTTCCTGAGCCAGCGATTAATATAGTTTACGGTGTTAATCATCATCAATATGATGCCAGCAAACATAATATTATAACGGCAGCATCCTGTACAACCAATTGTTTGGCCCCCGTGATACAGGTTATGAATGAGCACGTCGGTATAAAGCATGGTTGCATGACTACCATTCATAATATTACCAATACACAGACTATTGTTGATAAAGGTCATAAAGATTTACGTCGTGCCCGTGCCTGTGGTGAATCGTTGATACCGACATCAACCGGTTCAGCAAAAGCGATTACAAAGATATTTCCTCAATTAACCGGTCGGTTGAATGGTCATGCGGTACGTGTGCCTTTACTGAATGCTTCATTAACTGATTTTGTATTTGAAGCAGAAAGAAAAACCACAGTAGAAGAAATAAATAGTTTGTTTAAAAATGCATCAGAAAATAAACTGAAAGGTATTTTAGGGTATGAGGAGCGACCATTAGTTTCTGTTGATTATGTAAATGACCCCCGCTCTTCTATTATTGATGCGCTTTCAACAATGGTAGTTAATGATACTCAGGTGAAAATTTATGCATGGTATGACAATGAATGGGGCTATGTTAACCGGATGATGGAACTGGCTGCATTTATCGCAAAAGATTATTAAATGCCAGCATTGTTATCAGTATCATTACCGGCATCACTACGAAATTATTTAATTATTACCGGCGGCTACTGGGCGTTTACCATTACCGATGGTGCGATTCGCATGCTGGTAGTTTTATATTTTCATCTGCTGGGATACTCACCTTTTGAAGTGGCAATGTTATTTGTGTTTTATGAGTTTTTCGGTATTGTTACTAATTTAGTGGGTGGCTGGTTAGGCTCACGCATTGGTTTGAACATGACCATGCACATTGGTATGGCCATGCAGGTATTTGCACTGGTGTTATTGATGGCGCCTGAAACATGGTTGAGCGTAGTCTATGTGATGTTTGCACAAGCTTTGTCAGGCATTGCCAAAGATCTCAATAAAATGTCAGCTAAAGCCAGTGTAAAAACTATTTTACCTGAGAATAAAAATAATAAAGAAAACAATGATTCAAAATTATTTAAGTGGATAGCGGTTCTTACCGGTTCAAAAAATGCATTAAAAGGCTTTGGTTTTTTCCTTGGTGCGCTATTATTGCAGTGGTTTGAGTTTAGAAGTGCATTGGCTATTCTAGCAGCGGGTTTATTTCTGGTACTTATTATTTCAATAATTTTATTGCCAGCAGGTTTAGGGAAAACAACAAACAAATCTAAATTTAGTCAGGTGTTTTCAAAATCAGCGGAAGTTAACTGGTTATCAGCTACACGTTTTTTTCTATTCGGTTCGCGTGATGTGTGGTTTGTTGTTGCCCTGCCGGTTTATCTTTATTCTGTATTTGAGTGGGATTTTATGCAGGTAGGTGGTTTTTTGGCTGCCTGGGTTATTGGTTATGGTGCTGTACAGGCAAGTGCGCCGAAGTTGATTTGTCATAGTCATCACAACCGGGGTCCGGATGGAGAGTCGGCTAAATTTTGGGCATTTATTCTGGCTGTTTTTCCTGCAATAATTGCACTGGGTTTATATAATAACTATCAGCCACAAATTGTTTTAATAGCGGGTCTGGTTGCATTTGGCTTTGTATTCGCCATTAATTCAGCGATACATTCTTATCTTATTGTTGCCATGTCTGAACAGCATAATGTATCGATGAATGTGGGTTTTTATTATATGGCTAATGCCGGTGGCCGATTAACCGGTACCGTACTATCCGGTTGGATGTATCAAAGTTATGGCTTAATTGGTTGCTTAATCTGTTCTAGCGTGTTTATTTTAATTGCGGCTTTTATGTCGGTACGTTTGCCTGTATCAAGCCCGGACACGGCATCATAAATTTTACAATTTATTAGTATTATGTCTTTGACTGGTAATCTGGTGGTGAAGCATGTATTGATAATAACGGTTATTATAAAAATTAAAATTACGTTATTAGCTCGTGGATACTAATTCTATATCTTTTTTATATCGACTATTCATCTGTCTTATCATCGCCATCGCCCTCTTCCTCGTCACTCCACTCTTCATCTTCTGACCATTGCTGTTGCTGCTGAAGTATGAGTTGTTCACGGTATTGCTTGCGCATGGCTCTTTCATAGTTTTTGCGTTTAATTTCATTATTAGCTGATTTTTTCTTTGCACTTTTTTTAGACTTGGTTTTTTTAACTGATTTTGGTTTTGATTTGGTTTTTTTAGCGGTCTGCTTTTTAGCTACCGGTTTTGTTTCCAGGTTAACGGCTTTTACTTCAGTTTCCGGGGTTTCGTTAGCTTCAATAACCGGGTTGTTCTTTTCTAGCTCTCTGGAGATGGCCTGAATTTCAAAATCTATTTCAGTATGGCCGTTTGAGCTAGCCCTACGTAATAAGTTTCTGGCTTTGTTAAGATCTTTTTCAACACCTAGGTTGTAGTGATATAGCTGCCCCATAAGAATGGTGCTATGCACATTGCCTTTTCTGGATTCGTTGATAATTTTATTAAGCCACTTTGTGTGCTGTGTTTTATTGAATCCCTGTTGTTTTATCTTGAGATAGAGCAGTCGATCAATGGCGGGTTTGTTATTTTTTTTTGCGGCTTTCTGGTACCAGGCTTTAGCTTGTTTTGTATTGGGCTTTACCGAAATACCATATTCATAAAATGTACCCAGTTTGTATTGTGCCAGGGTGCTACCCTTGATGGCCTGCTTTTTCTGGATTTCGAAAATACGGTAGCCGAATGAGTTTTTATCTGCATGGGCGTTACTAATGACGCATAGGTTGAATATGAAAAGTAACACTATAAAACGCTTTAATATGAATAAACTCAATTTTCTACCTCTACACGCTGATGCTAAAATATTTAAAAGAACAGTTGTTATCATATTATTTATACAAGTATAGTTGATAAGTTAAAGAATTCACTGTTGTATGTAACTTATTGAATTATAATAAATAATTAGTTAATAATCAGGTGTTATATATAAATCAGATTAAGTATGTTAAGTAATCAATTGAAAGTAAACGAAATAATATTTTTTGGCTCATCTGGGTTACTGTCAGTCATACCCCTTAAAAACCTGCTTAAAGCGGGCTATGGGGTATCTATGGTCGTTACCGATCAGGTGTCTGTAAAGCAGGACAATTTTGCGGGATATACATTAATAAACACAGGGCTTGATGCGCTTCGCACTGTGGCTGAGCAGTACAGTATTGCCTGTCTTGTTCTAACGTCTGATCTTAAGAAAAACCGGCGTGAATTAATTAAGCTCAGGCCTGATCTTATTGTTGTTTCCTGCTTTTCGCACAAGCTGTCTGAGGACATTCTCTCAATTCCACGTCTGGGCTGTATTAATATTCATCCGTCGTTGTTACCGGCTTATCGAGGGCCGTCTCCATTATTCTGGCAGTTTAGAGCTGGTGAGACGTGCATGGGGGTGACGATACATAACATGACTGAAGTGCTAGATTGTGGCGATATTTTACTTCAAAAGCCGCTGTATCTAAAAGATGGAGTCAGTTTGCAGCAGGCGACAAAGGCTATTGCCGATATAGCATCGCAAGCTTTACTTGAAGTGCTTGCTGATTTTGAAAACTTACAGTCAAAGGCGTTGCCGCAGGGCCAGTTTATTAGTGCTGAGACAGCAGATGGAAGGCTGGCGGGTTACCAGTCATACCCGGTTAAACAGGACTTTTATATCGATACCAGCTGGAAAGCCCGTCAGATTTATAATTTCATGTGTGCTTACGCCAAGCCCGGCATTGTCTTTACCTGTTTATTGAATGAGGAAATATTGTACGTTGAAAAAGCACTGATGTTTGATACGGCAGTAATATTAAATGTACCCTACTTTGTTGAAGATAATCTCATCACGCTCGCCTGCTCTGATGGTATTATTCAATGCCAACAGGCAAGCTATCATTTATAATACGATCTATCGCATAATTATAAGGCACTACAATGGCAGGCATACAGCAGTACAAACTGGTTGAGACCCGTTTGCAGGAAAAGATGCAGAATGGTACCACCCGTTGTAATTTATGCTTATGGCGCTGCAAAATTGCCCATGGACAAAGAGGCTTCTGCCAGGCACATGTTAATCGAAACGGAACGCTTTATAATCTCTCTTACGGTATTTTGTCGTCTATAGATATTGATCCAATCGAGGACAAACCGGTTAAGCATTATCGACCGGGTACACGGGTAATGTCGGTGGGAAGCTATGGTTGCAGTTTTCGCTGCGGTGGTTGTCATAATCTGGATATATCCTGGGGAGTTGAAGCGCTTGATGATTTAGCTAAGGGCCAGTCAACTGAAGCCTGGGTTTCACCTGAATCATTAATTGAAACCGCGCTTAAGGCAGATGTTCAAGGTATTGCCTTTACTTATTCTGAGCCGGCAGTATGGCTTGAGTATGTTATTGATGTGAGTAAACTGGCGCATAAGGCAGGTTTGTATACTGTTTATGTTTCGAATAGTTACATTACCGATGAAGCGCTGGAGTTAGCTGCACCCTATATTGATGTGTTGTGTTCTGATATTAAAAGTATGCGTGATGAATTTTATGAGGATATCTGTAAGCCGGCAAAAGTTTCGCAGGTTTTACAGTCAATTAAAAAAGCCCATGAATTGGGTATTCATGTTGAAACCCGTACCAATATTATTCCGGGGAAAAATGATAGCGCAGAAGAATTTTACGAAATTGCATGCTGGGTGAGAGATAATTTAGGGTTAGATAGTCCATGGCATATAACGCGTTTTTTTCCGGCATATAAATTAAGTCATTTGTCAGCGACGCCGGAACAGTCATTGTTTGAAGCTGAAGCAGCAGCTCAGCGTGCCGGCCTTAATAATGTTTATGTTTATAATGACAAAGGCTGCGACTGTGCAACTGAAAACCGCCCGATTGAATTTTACTTAAACAGTAACTCAGAAGATATTCATCAGCTTAAACAATGTGCAGCCAGTTGTTGTGGTGATGAAGGTGTTTTACTAAAAAAATATGAACAGGATTTATAATAAAGGTTAAAGATTATGAGAACAGTACAGTGTGTAGTTTTAAAGGCTGAAGCCGAAGGTTTGGATAAACCGACTCATCCCGGTGATTTAGGAATACGGATTTATGAAAATGTTTCTAAAGAAGGCTGGAAACAGTGGTTAGATCGTTTGACGACTATTATAAATGAGAATGGTTTAAACACTGCCGATGTAAATAGTATAGAAATAATTGAGAAGCACATGCTGGGGTTCTTTTTTGCTGAAGGTGATCATGGTCAGGTGCCCGCTGGATTTAGTCCCGGTGGCGGCGGAGGTGGAAAAAAATAGCCACGATTGCCTAATTAGTTACTTATTGACGAATATTTTAAACCACGCTTTTGTTGCGTGGTTTTTTTTCGATTAAATTTTATATTATAAATTCATCGATTTTTCCGAATGATTACCTCAATAATAACCTGCTTTACTTGGCCCGGGTTAAAGATTTAAAGTGTGATAAAAATTATAATGATAGTTCTGCCATAATATCGATTGTTGACTGCTGATATTAATTGAGTTGTGTATGTTTTCTTAATCATGGTTAAAAATGCCTATGCTATATAAGTTATTTCCTTTTTTAAACTGGTTGCATGAGCTAAAAGATCCGGGAGTTTTACGTGCAGATCTTATTGCCGGTTTAACGGTTGCGCTGGTGTTGATTCCGCAGTCAATGGCGTACGCTACCCTCGCCGGTTTACCGGAAGTGTATGGTTTGTATATTGCATTTGTGCCCGTTTTTATTGCCGCATTATGGGGCTCGTCAAGACAGTTAGGTACTGGTCCGGTAGCCGTTGTTTCAACAATGACGGCCACTGTATTAACACCCGTAGTGATTAATATGATGGAGCCAGGTTATACCAATGAGCAGTTTATGGCACTGTTTATTCCTACCGCTATGCTGTTAACGTTACTCGTCGGACTGTTTCAATTCTCATTGGGATTATTTCGCCTCGGGGCTATAGTAAATTTTTTATCACATCCGGTTATTGTTGGTTTTACAAATGCGGCTGCTCTTTTTATTGCGTTAACACAGGTCTCAAAATTATTCGGTGTGGATATGCCTGGCGATGCCGATGACCATTTTCTCAGTGTACGTATCTGGGGGGTTATTCAAAACCTTGATCTCACTCATGAAATTACGTTAATGATGGGGGGCTCTACCTTCGTTATATTAATTGCAATGAAGCGTTATTTACCCAGATTTCCCGGTGTGCTGGTGGCTGTGGTTTCAACAACACTGGTTAGCTATTTGATTGGCTTTGATGAAATGGGTGGACATGTAGTCGGTGATATTCCTGAAGGTTTGCCGGCTTTCGCAGCGCCCGAATTTAGTTATCAGGCGATTAAAGATTTAATGTTAGGCGCGATCATTATTTCACTGGTTGGTTTTATGGAAGCGATTTCTATTGCAAAAGCAATGGCGGCAAAAACTAAAGATAGAATAGACCCAAATCAGGAATTAATCGGCCAGGGTCTGGCGAATATTAGCGGTAGTTTTTTTCAGGCGTATCCGGCTTCGGGTTCATTCTCAAGGTCGGCAGTCAATTTAAATGCAGGCGCTAAAACCGGTTTCTCATCGGTAGTGACAGCTGTGATCGTACTCATTACATTATTGTTTTTAACGCCATTATTGCATGACCTCCCCAAAGCAACATTGGCCGCTGTGGTGATAATGGCGGTATTCGGATTGATTAATTTAAAGGCTTTTAAGCAAATTTGGCTGACTAATAAACATGATGGGTTTACGGCTATTATTACATTTGTTGCTACAATTATTTTTGCTCCAAAATTAGATCATGGTGTGGTTATCGGTGCAGTATTGGCTATTGTCTTATATCTGTATCGAACAATGAAGCCAAGAGTGGCGCTACTTGGGCGTTATAAAGATGGCACGCTGCGAGATTTAAATGTACATAAAGATTTACCTATAGATAATAATATTATTGCCGTGCGTTTTGATGGCTCGCTTTACTTTGCAAATGTTTCCTACTTTGAAGATGCAATGCTAAAAGCGGTGGCTGATCATCCTGATGCAAAGTATTTGTTGGTGGTAGGTAATGCTATTAACCAGTTAGATGCTTCAGGTGAAGAAGTTTTGCGGCATCTAGTTGAGCGTCTTGCGGGCAGTAATGTAACGGTTATGTTTAGCGGGCTAAAACGCCAGGTGCTTGATGTGTTGCGAGCCACCGGCTTAAATAATATTATTGGCGAACAGCATATTTTTGCAGATGAAAATATGGCTATAGATACTATATATGAAATGCTGGGGCAAAGTGCATCGGGTAAATATTGTCCGCTAAAGAGACAGGAAGTATTTTAAAATTAGAAATTTTATTTTTTAAATGTTTAGTAAATCAAACAGAGATTATTAATGCAAAAATTTATGATGCCAGGTTGGTTTTTGAAATATTTTTTGTACGTTGGTGTAGTCAGCTGAGGATACAAAAGTGTTTAAATGAAGTACAAGTACAAGTACAAGCTATAACGACTTCGTCATGCCTACGCAGGAATGACGGTAATATTAAAAAATTAAATTGAAAAAGGGTTGTGTTTTATTCTACTGAAATCGCTTCACCTGAGTTGGTATCCGGTAAAAACTCTGCGGTCTCTTTTAATCTGGCGGCTTCTTTATCCCGACCCAGTGCAGTAAGAATGTGGCTTTTGAGCATCAGTGCATCTTTATGTTGTGGATTAAGGTGAATTGCAATGTTGGCTTGTTTGAGAGCGTTTTCATCCTGACCAACCAGATATAAAGTCATGGCTAAATTGTGATGGGCTTTCTGGTAGCTAGGATCTATTTTTATCGTGGTTGAAAAGTGTGTTAATGCTTGCTGGTATTGTTGGCGCCGAGCAAAAATAACGCCGATATCGTCGTGAGCCTCGGCATTGTTGGGGTCAAGTTCGATGGCACGGCTAAGGTCTTTTTCTGCCTGATCAAACTTTCCCTGCCACATATAACGTACCCCTCGTTTGGTATGAGCTTTTGAGCTTTTCGGGTTGCGATTTATATAAAAAGTTAAATCGGCTATACCATCGTTAATGAAGCCCTGTCGACCCAGTACCAATCCCCTTCCATAATAGGCTTCATCTGCCTGCGGGTCTAATTCAATAGCCTGTGAAAAGTCTTCTGCCGCTTCGAATAATTCATTGAGATCAAAAAAAGCATTGCCGCGCTGAATATAAAGCTGAGCATTTTTTGAATCTTTTTCAATTTGTCTATTTAGCTTATCAATGCTGAAAATAGTTTCAGCGTATACTGAAAATGCAGTGCAGAATGTAATTAGAATTATGAGATTAAGTAACCTGATAATTTGAAAATATTTCATATTACGTTATTCGTTGTAGTTTAAAGGTAGGTGCAACGACAAAATTTAATTGTTTATAGGCATCTTTTAATGCATTGATTACCTGTTCAGTTGTATCGGCCTGAGCAAAAATATAACCGGGGTACTGATTACCTTCCGGTAACGGAATTAATTCATTGCCTTCACGAATTATAATTTCGAGCCTGTCGATATATTTAATTTGTCTGGCGCGGTTTAGACCTTCTACTCTGCGTAAAATTCCAGATTTTTTTATAGGTATCATCATCACGCCACGGGCATTGTCAGGTGGTGTTGTGGTTACCGGTTTACCGGTTGCTAATGCGATAACCAGTTGTTCCAGATTAAAGTCATTACCCGCATCCAGTATTCTGGCGCAATCGCCACCAATGGTGCGGCTGGCGACTTCAAGTATCCATGCGTCGTTTTCAGTTACCCGTAATTCAGCGTGTATCGGACCAGTGGTTAGGCCGTAGGCTTTACAGGCCTCAGCTACACGCTGTTTAATCTTTTGCTGCATGTTGTGACTTAAAGATGACGGGGTTACATAAATCGTTTCTTCAAAGAACGGTCCGGTCAGTGGCTCGGGTTTATCAAATATAACCAGTGTCGATAGTTCGGCGTCTTCTAAGTAGCCTTCGAATGCGACTTCTGTTCCATCGATATATTCCTCTACTAAAACATGATTACGTTCAAATTCTGTGTTTGAGTCGGCGATGATTTTTTTTATGCGTGTACAGGCATTCAGAAATTCAGTTTCATTATTTACACGAATCACGCCGCGACTGGCGGATAAGTTTAGCGGTTTGATGACGCAGGGCCAGGGTAGCCCGGTCGTTTGGCGCTGCGGTGGATCATTAAGGTTGATCAGACAGTGAATGGGGACAAGGCATTTATTAAGTGATAGATGAACGCGTGCCAGATCTTTTCGAACGGTTAGCTGAGCGGCCTCGGGTGGGTTATGCGGCAATTTTAAAGCAAGTGCTGTTTTGGCGGCCAGCTCGACAGTGCTGTCATCTGAACCGAGAACGCCGCATATATTTTTAGTGTTGGCGGCTTTAACTATTACCTTAAGAGCCGCTGTATGATCGTCGAGATCAATATGAAGGCCTTGATAAACCTCTGAAATGAGAGAATGTTCACCTCTGGATGCAACCAGAATATTCAGGCCCATGCGTTTCGCAGCATTGATATAAGGTGCGATTCGGTAGCTGTTAGGTTGTGCGATGAGCAGTAGAGAGGGTTTGATAGTGGATGCTCTATCGGTGAGTGATTTGATACATATTTAATAAAATAATGCAGGTTACAAATTGTAACCCCTGCTATTCAGGTTACGGGTGCACCGTTGGCCTCAGGTGCGAATAAGCTCGAACCTGAGGCTTAAAGTCACAATTTAAGAGCAGCCACCGCCACCACCAGAGGCCCCGCCACAACCGCCACAGGCGCCGGAGCCACCGGTTTGTGAAAATACATTTTTAAAGACAAAGCTCTGGTTCAGACCTTCTGTCTTATAGTCAATTTCTACACCGGATAGATAACCCAGAGCAACACTATCTACATAAAGATTAAGTTTGTCTGTTTCTAGTACGCAGTCAAACTTTGTCGGCTGCTCTACCAGAGTCATTCCATAAGTCATACCACCACAACCACCACCAGATACATAAATTCGAATACCTGAAGCATCTGGCTCCTGGTTAATGATGGCTGCCAACTGGTTAATGGCTTCAGGGGATACGCTAACTTCATCGGTTAACTGGTTATTGAATTGAACGTCAGACATGTATTTGTCTCCATGCGGTGTATTTGATGATCTATATTAGCACTTTTTATTGGAACTGTTAGCTATTTAAAAGTGTTTGTCAGTCGGTCTGGCCATGCTGCAATTAACTTAAGGTGGGGTTGTGGTGCATTTTTTTCATTTCTATGCCGCATTCTGTTTTTTTAAGTTTACCCGACCTATTTAATCTAAATCATCGAATTTAATATAAATAAAAAGACATCAATATTAATTATGTATCAATAATTTTTAAGGTGTTTTATTGATAAATATCAAATACTTTGGGTAATTACTATGCTCATTAGCTTAAGTTATGTATTAATAACAATAAAAAGATAAGCTTTTCTTGATTTTTATCATAGAGGTATTTATATTGCCCCTAATTATAAAAATAAATGATTTAGAAAAATATCACTTTCGCCATCGACTGGCTATTACTGGGTTTACATAAATAAAAATAATACGCTTATTTTTAGAGTTTTTAGAAAATAACGATAATAATTTCAAGTTAGCGATAATTTGTATTTGGTTTGATCGGTAACTTTTAAAGCTTTGCACCATAAATATAAAAAAACCTTTACTCCAGGGGGTAAAAATGAGAGCTGTAACCCGGCCTTTGGGCTTAGTCTGTCTGTTGCTTGCAAGCAATTCGGCATTTGCAGATTATCAATTGAATTTAGCACCCGGTGTCACCACCACCAGCCAAAATTCATACGATATTCATCAAATAGTAATGTGGATTTGCGTCATTATTGGTATCGTTGTTTACGGTGCCATGACCTACTCCATACTCACACACACCAAAGCAAAAAATCACAAACCCGCAACATTCGACGATAACCTCACCATTGAAATTTTATGGACGGTTATTCCTATTCTTATTCTTATTGGCATGGCGGTTCCGGCAACCTCGGCATTACTGGCAATGGAAGATACCTCTAACTCCGATATGTCGATAAAAGTAACCGGCTATCGTTGGAAGTGGCATTACGACTATGTTGGCGAAGATGTCAATTTCTTCAGTAACCTGAGTACGCCAAAAGATCAGATCAAAAACAAAGAGCCCAAGGGTGAAAATTATCTGTTAGAAGTCGACAACATGATGGTTATACCAACCGGTAAGAAAGTCCGTTTCTTATTTACCTCTAATGATGTTATTCACGCCTGGTGGGTTCCGGCCTTTGGGGTTAAGAAGGACGCCATTCCAGGCTTTATAAATGAAAGCTGGGCAAAGGTTGATGAGCCGGGTATATATCGTGGTCAATGTGCTGAGCTTTGTGGTGCTGATCATGGATTTATGCCGATTGTTGTTGAAGCCAAGTCCCCGGAAGATTATGTGGCATGGTTAGATAGCAAAAAATCAGAAGCGGCTACTGCCGCGGCAGGCAGCAATAAAACATTCACAATGGATGAGCTGATGGCTGCAGGTGAGACGGCATACAACACTAACTGTAGTGGCTGTCATCAGGTAACGGGTGAAGGTCTTCCCGGTACTTTCCCGGCGCTTAAAGGCAGTGCAATTGCAACCGGCCCGGTTATTGACCACATAAATGGGGTTTTACATGGTATTAACACAATGATGCCTGCATTTGGCCCGCAGTTAAACGATGTGGACTTAGCCGCCATTATTACCTACGAGCGTAATGCCTGGGGTAATAACAAAGGTGACATGGTTCAACCGTCTGACGTAAAAGCAGCTCGCTAACAACAACTTATAAAAGAGGCAAATATGAACGCTGTAGTAGAAGAACATCACGATCACG
>CAZHEA010000070.1:0-16891 GCA_964531165.1 uncultured Thiotrichaceae bacterium | reverse complement strand
GTGCACCATCCGATATGAGCCTGCAGTTATTCTTTATGGCCAGCTATGATGTAGATCGCTTCCGTCGTTTTGTTGTAAGCGATAACTTTAAAAAAATGTATCAAATTACGGATGAAGAATTTGCATCTTTCGAAAATGATGACGTAAAATTAATGCAGTTTGGCTTTGCGCTGATGAAGCAGGTTCTATTTGGTGAACTTACTATTAAAGAGCGTGAAGGTGCATATGATACACGATCTGAAGAGCGTAAAGATATTCTAGCTTATCGCAAAGAAGTAGAGATTGATAAGCACAATCAGAAACAGGAAGACGCTCGCAAAGCGGCACTTGATGACGATATACCGGCTGATTAATTAACAAAACCGTTTCCAGCCCCCCCCCTTACATCAATAATTCATTCGGGGGATTTCTTTTCTTAAAGATGGGACTACACTTTAAGTTCTAGGAAACAACGTTTATTTAGCCGCCAGCTTGTCTGGCGGCTTTTTGTTACTTACGACCCAATTAAGACCTATGGACAAACACATGACCTCCCCCGATTCCGGCATTAGCAAAATTGCCATTGTTTCCGACACCCACAGCGTTATCAACCCTGAGATTATCAACAGCATCCGCCACTGTGACCATATTATCCATGCCGGTGATATCTGCGGCGCCCATATTCTTGAGCAGTTAAAACAAATTTGCCCGAATATTACTGCTGTAACCGGTAATAATGATGCCCCCAGTCTGTGGGCTGAAAGTGAAGTAGACATCGTCAGAGCCCTGCCCGCTATTACCGAAATCAGTGTTCCCGGTGGTATTATCGCCATCGAGCACGGCCATAAACACGGTATGCACCAGCCGGATCATAGCTCACTGAGAGCGGCTCACCCAGATGCACGGGTTATTGTTTATGGACACACCCATATCATGATTGTTGATGACAACACCACTCCCTGGGTGATTAATCCTGGAGCAGCCGGTGCAACACGTACAAACGGCGGGCCATCATGCATGATTTTAACGGCTTCAGCTGAACAGGAATGGGATATTGAAATGATTCGCTTTGAAAATGAGGCTGTTGCTTGAAGGTTAGGGGTCGGAGTCAAATTGAATACTTAGTTACTGACAGGTTTGATACAGTGTGTATTCAATTTGACTCCGCCCCCTAATAACATCGACCTCAGGCAATTATCACCTCGTTACCCCCTCTGCTAATCACCGCTCCATCTTCAATAAATACAGCGCCAGCTTCACAAAATCTACCGACGTCACTATCCCTTTTAACTGCTTATCCTCAACCACCGGCAAACAACTGTATTTTTTGCCGGTAAACAGATCTGCTGCCATCGCCAAATCCATATCCGGTGCGCCGGTATCACAATCTGTACTCATAATTTCCTGTACCTGGGTACGCTGCTCCCTTTTTTGCAGCCCGCCGAGACCGAATTTTTCGACAATATTAAATGCATGATTTAATAAACTGCGCTGGGTTAAAATACCAAGAAATTCAGCATTCTCACTATCTACAACCGGTAAATGGCGGATGCCTTTTTCCTTAAACAGCATGCGCGCTTTATGCACATCATCGGTATTATTAACACTGATCACATTACTGACCATAATGTCACTTATTGTGTTCATCTTTGCACCTATTAATTAAAACTATATCTAGTATAGCTTTATTTATAGAAGCTACCACTTATTAAGACGTTGAAATAAGCTGCAAAAAATACTTAATTTAAATTAAATTTACGGCATAATATGCCCAATACCTATATTTCTACCCATAAAAAGCAAATCTAAATTTGTTGAATAGTCAGCCGTTTTATGAAAATAAAAGTTAGTGATTTAATCGTTAAATATTTAGAGCGCATCGGCGTTGAATTTATTTTTGGCATGCCCGGTGCACATATATTACCGGTGTATGACAGCCTTTATGATTCAAGCATTCAAAGCGTACTGGCTAAGCACGAACAGGGTGCTGCATTTATGGCTGGTGGGTGCGCACGAGCTTCTAATAAAATTTCTGCCTGTATTACTACCGCAGGCCCCGGTGCAACCAATCTGGTCACCGGCATTGCCAATGCATACGCAGACAAACTTCCGGTTATTATTATTACCGGTGAAGCACCGACTTACATTTTTGGCAAAGGCGGTTTGCAGGAAAGCTCCGGTGAAGGTGGAAGCATAGATCAGGACGCCCTGTTTAAAGGCATTACCCGCTACAACAAAGTCGTAGAACGCACCGATTACTTAGAAAACGTATTAAACCAGGTTTCTAAAATATTACTCTCTGACAACTCCGGTCCAGTGCTATTAAGCTTCCCCTATAATGTTCAAAAAGAAATGGTTGATGACAGTATTTTAGATGCTGTTATTACCGAACGACATATTACCGCCATTCGCAATAATTCACTTGCGGTTGAAGATTTCACACAGCTAATTAACAATGCAAACAAACCCGTTATTATCGCCGGTCACGGTTGTATTAAAGCCGATGCACAGCAGGAAATTGATCAATTTAGTAAACATTTAAATATTCCTGTTACCACCAGTTTAAAAGGCAAAGGTGTCATCAGTGAGCAATCTAAGCTGTCACTTGGCAGTCTGGGTGTCACATCTTATAGTAATGCCCGCAATTACATTGTTGAGCAGGCAGACCTGCTAATATTTTTAGGTGCGGGATTTAATGAACGCACCAGTTATTTATGGGACAAAACATTACTCGACGGTAAAAAAATTATTCAGGTAGACACCAGCCCGGAACAACTAGAAAAAGTATTTAAAGCTGACTTACCGATACTGGGTGATATAAAACAGGTTATGGCCGGTGTACTTGATTTGTTATCCAGTCAGAAAATTGAGACGAAATCATTCGCAAATGTAGAGACAGCACTACCTGCTGAAAGTGATGCGCTTTTATTTAACCAGCGATTTTCCTTAATTAAAAAGTTCTTTGATGAACTGGAAAATCATTTTTCATCTGACATGATGATATTCGATGATAATATTATTTTCGCACAAAACTTTTTCAATGTGGCTAACGGTAATCGATACTATTCTAATTCTGGAATTTCCTCATTAGGCCATGCCATACCCGCAGCAATAGGTGCACGTTTTGCTATTAAAAAACCGACACTGGCTGTACTCGGCGATGGCGGCTTTCAAATGTGCTGCATGGAGCTAATGACTGCCGTTAACTATGATATTCCCCTAACTGTCATTATGTTTAATAACTCTACCATGGGGTTAATTCGAAAAAACCAATTCCAACAATACCAGAAACGCTTTATTGACTGTGACTTCATTAACCCCGACTATAAACTTCTCGCCGACTCATTCAATATAAACTATAAAAAAGTAGTTAATACTGAAGACTTAAATAATCTATTTGATAACATTAATTATAATGACTCAATTAATTTGATTGAAATAATTATTGATAAAGATATTTTTCCAACCTACACCTCAAGACGTTAATCAATGAAACACCCACTTCTTGATCGCTTTCTGAAAAAATATCAGAATAACAATTCGATTAAAACTCTTCGTGACTCGCTAACAGACCTGACATCATCAGACACTAAAAAATTAATCGAAATTTATACACAGGCCATTCCCTGCATCGAAGATTGTTTATGGGAAAACCATATATCCGCCTCTGATCTGAGCGCATATCAATCTTTGTTTCGTGAGTACGAAGAAAATATCAGCGCATCAGTCAGCGGTGATTCAAGATTTAATTTTATTATTACCATTCCGGTAGCTGATCGACCACAACATCTGAAAAATTGTTTGCACAGTATTTTAGCGATTTGTGAAAAGTATCAATACGGTGGAGCAACCAACCATACATATCATAAAATTTTCGTATTGATTAGTGATGACAGTCAGCATACCAAGAACATAGATAAAAACATTGCACTGACACAAAAATTTAATGAGCTGGGACTGCAATGCATATATTTTGGTGCACAACAACAAAAAGCGCTACTTTCTACACTGGATCAAAAAAAGTTAAAAAACATTACCGGCAACATTGATGCCGACAATTTTTTTCATAAAGGGGCATCGATAACCCGTAATATCAGTTATTTAAAGCTACAACAATTACAAAGCCAGCATCATCCCTGCCTGTTTTATTTTATTGACAGTGATCAGGAATTTAAGATAAACATTGCTACAGTTGATGGCAGTAAAAATCAATATGCAATTAATTACTTTTACCATCTTGATAAAATTTTTTCAAATAACGACATAAGCATGCTCACCGGAAAAGTCGTGGGTGACCCACCCGTTTCACCCGCAGTAATGGTCGGTACATTTCTGGATGACATTATTCACTTTCTGGGTAAAATATATCGACTTAAACCTCAGAAAAACTGCCAGTTTCACGACAATACCAGCATTAGTAGCGAAGATGCGGCTTATCATGACATGGCAGAGTTATTCGGCTTTAAAACATCAGCTGTTTCTTATAATTATCGATGCACCTTAACAAAACCACATAATCACACAGATTGCCTGAATCATTTTTCCACAACATTAAATCAGTTTTTTGATGGTGAACACCCAACACGAAAAAGCTATTACAAGCACCAGCCGATTGATAAAAGCATAAAACCGGCACGCACCATATACACGGGAAACTATATATTTAAACCTGAAAATTTAAAATACTTCATTCCTTTTGCCAATCTCAAACTACGCATGGCCGGACCGGTACTCGGCAGAATCATCCAGTCTGAATTAGGCAACAAGTTTGTCTCAGCAAATTTACCCATGCTACATAACCGCACTGTTGAATCCATGGGTCAGTCAGAATATCGATCAGGGGTAGATCATCATCACAGCAACATCGACCTGTCCGGAGAGTTTATTCGGCAGTTTTTTGGCGATGTTATGCTATTTAGTATTGTTGAACTGAAACAAAGTCCAGCCTTTGAAAAAGATATATCAGTCTCTGCTATACAGAGCATAGTTAATGCAACATTCCTGTCTATGAAAACAAAATACATAGATAAACAAAAAATAATATTTAAAAAAGCACTAGCCTTGAAAAAGCTATTTAATCATACCGATTGCTGGTGGAACAATCAGCAGGAGTCTGTACCTGCAATCACTGACTTTAAAAATTTCATGCACAATATTGAATATAATTTTGGTGAAAATGCGACAGTTTATACGTTAATCAGCACACCGGATCAAACTGAGCCCTATCTCCAACAAATAATACAAGCCATTTGCTCTTATCAAACTGACAGAGAAAACTGGCAATATATTTTATCTGAGAACAACGGCATTTCTATATGAATATTTTTATTCTTAACACTGGCCGCTGCGGATCCACTACCTTTATACAGGCCTGTCAGCACATAGATAACTACAGCGCCTCACATGAGTCACTTGCTACTCAAACCGGACAACAACGCCTGGCATATCCTGAGTCTCATATAGAAGCTGATAATCGCCTTAGCTGGTTTTTAGGTCGACTGGACAAAGTTTATGGCGATGATGCATTTTATGTTCATTTGCATAGAGACCGACAACAAACGATTGAAAGTTTCAGTAAACGAGCAAACTTTGGCATTATGAAGGCCTATAAAGAAGGTATTTTATTAGCCGCAGATCAGCAGACACCTGAACAGATTGCAGAAGATTATATTGAGACGATAGAATCCAATATAGAGTTTTTCCTAAAAGATAAAACCCATATAATGGATTTTTATCTGCATAATGCCACACACGATTTTGAAATATTCTGGAACAAAATTTCAGCCGAAGGAGACATCGACAAATCTTTAGCTGAATGGACAATAAATTATAATAAATCAATATGATTATTAACAGCTGAAGCGTAAGCTTCAGTTTTTTGAAAATGAAATTATACGTCATTACTCATTTTAAGAATCGAGCAACCTCGATCAGTATCAATATACTCATGACTCAACGCCGGAAATTGCTCCAGCCACATCTTAATGATTTGCTTTTCTTCATCACGCCCTGCATCATCCAAAAACACACATGCCCCGTCTTGTAGCTGCCTGAATAAAAGTGGGAGTGCAGGCAAGCGCGAATGCTTCTGTATAAAACCGGGTGGTCCATCAATAACCAGCATATCTATTTCTAACTTACTGACAGAGTCATACTGATACCAGTCATATTGCCGATGATTGATCTTATAATTAATTAATGGTGCATAAAATACATCTGCATAGTTTTGTAGTTGAAACTGCTTTAATTGTTGCAGGGTCTTGTGCTGGTATTGTTCACCATTTTCAAGGCTATACACATGACCGCTATTATTTTTCTGACAACAACCGGCTAAAATAAGCGTTGATAAACCGCTACTGCATTCAACAATGGTTTCTGGTTTTTTAGCTATGCAATGATCTTTTATCAGATGTAAAAAATCTGCCGCGGCTGACCAGTCCGGTGTCACCGGCAATGCCAGCTCAAAGTTTAAATCCTGTTGCAGTTGCTCATATGTTTGCATTCTTGCCCTGCCATTTGATCATCATATTATGACTACATATTACCATTGCACCGCTCAACAACAATGCTAAACTATGCCTTTATTTTCTGACCTGTTATGCGGAATTACTATTATGATGTTTCTGGTGCTGGATGTTCAATCAACTGAACACACTGATAAGTGCTCACAGATAAATGCCTGGGTTAATGTGCGTAATCATTTAGAAGCTATGCAAGTTTTACATGAAGAGCTATCCCTTGAAGGCTGGGTCCTGACAAACATGGTTGAATCCAGCAGCACCGATGAATCTGATTATTTCCCGCCCTGCCCATCACTTGATGCATACAGAGAAGCCCAGCGTGGCTTAATCGCCATTAGATTTATATAAAAGTCACCTCACACTTTTCAGGCTTTATCGGATAGTACAGCGCGCCAACTGACATCTCATTAATGACCCTTTACTACACAAAACCTACTTCTATAGGGTATAATCGCGACAATAATAAAATTTCGCGCTGTTTCAATCAGGAAGGTCCATGACAATTACTAGCATATTTCTCATTATATTTATTGTCAGTACTATTGTTACTACTATTTTGTGGCTTAAGACCTCATTAAAACTTAAAAATAATATGGTCATATTGACCGATGGACTGGAAAAAAATAGAGTCATCGAAAATAGCCTGAACTCGTCACAACGCGAATTAAAAGGCGTAATGGACAATCTTCAGGAGACCTATTACCGCACCGACCTTAATGGTGTCGTATTATTTGTTTCATCATCCGTAGAATTGTTATTAGGTTATACCTCCGAAGAACTTATCGGCCAGAAAACCACTGATTTCTATGTAGACCCGGAAAAACGCAATAAATTTATTGATGCTCTCACCGCCAATAATGGTTACGTTGAACAATACCCGTTTTCACTACAGCATAAAAATGGATCAACTGTCTGGCTCTCAACCAATGCACGGTTTTTACTGGATGAAGTCGGCAATATCATCGGTGTTGAAGGAACAGGCCAGGGCTTCAATGTCAGTAAAACAGAAGAACAAAATTTAATTAAAGCCAAAGATCAGGCGGAAAAAGCCAATAAAGCAAAGGGCCTGTTTCTCGCGAATATGAGCCATGAAGTACGTACACCTATGAATGGTATTGTGGGTTTTACTAACCTGTTATCGAAAACCCAGCTGGATAAAAAACAGACGGAATATGTAAGCACCATTAACACATCAATGAAAGATTTGATGACGATCATTAATGATATTCTTGATTTTTCCCGTATCGAATCCGGCAAAATCGAACTTAAATCTCAAATTATAAATATCAATGATTTTTTAGAATCGGTTATTCGACTCTATTCAGAAGCGGCAAAACAAAAATCACTGAGATTAACCTATCAGGCAGATAGCACTATACCTGACAATCTTATTTTAGACCCATTACGTATGCGTCAGGTTATATCCAACCTGATCGGTAATGCCATTAAATTCACTGAAACAGGCTTTGTAACGCTTACCGCGAGTATCGCGCATAAAGATAATACTGATTGCTTATGTGTTGAAGTGATTGATTCCGGTAAAGGTATTTCTACGAATGAACATATCCATATTTTTGAAGCCTTTAACCAGACTGATGACTCAATTTATAAACCCGATTCCGGCACCGGTTTAGGCCTGGCTATTTCTAAACAGCTGATTGAACTAATGCACGGGCAGGTTGGTGTAAAACAGAACTCACCCGTCGGCTCTATTTTCTGGATTGAGCTGCCCGTCACTATCACTGAAGAGCAGCCTGCCCCGACGTTAATTGAAAAAAACATTAATGGTCATGATGACAGTTATAGCAATATTCGCATTTTAGTCGCCGATGACAATGCAATTAACCGAAAATTAATCAGTACATTGCTCAGTCAGCACGGTGTCATTGTAGAGGAAGCTACCAACGGTAATCATGCGTTAGAATTAGCGAAGACACATAGTTTTGACCTGATATTAATGGACATTAGAATGCCCGGTCTAAATGGAATAGAAGTAACAAAATCATTAAGAGCCGAACAGCCCGATAACAAAACACCGATAGTTGCATTAACGGCTCATGCACTACCCAATGAGCAACAAACTTTCATTGATGCCGGTATGGATGCCTGTATTACTAAACCTATCTTAGAACACCAGTTATTTGAACTACTGGATAAATGGGTTATTGCCAAACGCGGATAAAACATCCTGCATCAACCCGGCCGCCATTACTGCAAAAGTAAAAGACACCTGCTATCAGGCAAACAACTTTACCACTATGGTAGACATTTCCTATCACATCACCATATAACACTTATGCATTTTGAAATTTTCAGATAATTTATGCTGCCTGCTGTTGATGCATAATAACCAGTAGTTTTGCTTCTGTTAAACTGATATGACACAGTTCAGCAATACTTTCCGGCGCTGTTGATTTCTGTGCCAGCTCAATCGCATAGGCATAAGGCGAATTGCTACTCACTTCTGATGAAACTTCATCAATACGGGCAGCCATTTGTTGCATTTGTTTTTCCAGTTTTATAAAGCGCTCACCCAGACCAATAGAACCGGCATTTAATGCCGTAATTTCACTATTTATTGGATTAGCAGAAAGAAGTGTCTGTATCGTTTGCTGAAACATCGCAAGTTTTTTTCGGGTATAAACAAAAAAAGCCAACGATATCAAAAACACAAGACTTGATAGCAGGATAACCAGTGCATTCATTTTACTCTCCCAAACTCTTTCAACAAGTTTGCTGTTATTAGCCCTGTATCGCAGGAGAGTAAGCTAAAAATTAGAAGCCGGACATCTCCGACCACTCATCTTCAGAAAGAAGTTTGTTTAAGTCTACCAGTATTAACAATTCTTCATTTCGACTTACAACCCCTTCAATATAACGGGCAGTTTCATCATTACCGACATTCGGTGCAGTTTCAATTTCATTGGCATAAATATCTACAACTTCAGAGACACTATCTACCACGATACCGACAGTCTGGTTTTCGGCTTCAATTATTACTATGCGGGTGGAGTCGTCCATTTCTTTGGTCGGCAGGCCAAATCGCATACGAGTATCGATTACCGTCACCACATTACCGCGTAAATTTATTATCCCAATGACATAACTCGGTGCGCCGGGTACGGGTGCAATATCGGTAACTCTAAGAACTTCCTGTACTGACATTACGTTAATGCCATAAATTTCATAATCCAACCGGAATGTTACACACTGTCTGTGGTCAACATTCTCGTTATCATCACTCATATCAGGTGCTCCACTATTTTTAATTACTGCAGTTTATGTGCCAAAGTATTTTCTGACTGACATAGTCAATTCAGTTGACGCATAATCAGCGCCAGTTTTTAATTACTTGCTAATTTTATTTTAGACCAGATCGTCACAAACGCCAGTGACTACAACATTTAAACCTCAAACAGACAATGATGAAACAGCTACTTTTAGTACGTTCAAGCCCTGAAGTAACTGTTAATAGCTGCCTGACATGTCGGTATAGCTGCAATCAGTTCGATTTTGTTAACATTTGTGCAAATACTTCTGTATCCATAATTGCACATAAATGCTCAAGTGATGTGCCCGATAACCAGGCCCGGCTATTTTTATTTTTACGCCACTTAACTTCATCCTGATTAAGCCAGATAACGTCGCCAATGCTGCTACAGGCTAAACCCCACTTATAATCATCCACCAGTAATATATGGCTGAGTCGGTTTTCCGTATCATCTTCTATACTACCGCGTCGGTTTTCCGGCATCACCAGCAATGCCGTATCAATAACTTTTATCTGATACTCTAAATGTTGCACCAACCCAAGATACCAGTCCGTTTGATTAGGTGTTGTAGTAATATTTTCATCCCATGGAATAACGCTGTTCAATTTCACCAGAGGCACCGCTAAGCTCAAGCCAGACACGTTAAACAGTAAACACTGAAATCGGGATTCAGCCCACTCAGGTATAACACTTTGTAGCAATGCGGGTTGCTCTACTTGCGCGGTGGTTACAGCATCAACCTCAACCTCTGTCACCACCTCAGGCTTAACTTCCGTTGGTGTTAGCACTTCGGTTGGCGCTGGTGTGATGACTTCCGGCACTTCCGCAACTAACTGTTCTATTCCCACCACCACCGGTTGATTTTTCGGCTCGGCAACCGGTTTGGCATTATCCGGCTTTATTTTAACTTCCGATTTTACAGCCGGCACAGATTGATCAGGTGATTTATGTGTCTGGAGTGCCGCTATATCCAGCTCAGTTTCTTCCGCCACCTCTGAGAGTAATGACTGTAAATACGCCTGAATAGCCTGATCCTGAGTTGAATTTTTTTTATGCGGATCACTCATGCGCGGGCATCACCGGCAGCAGATATATTAGCCGCTTCATCTAGCTCAAGTAAATAATCCAGCAAATGGGAGTACGCCCTTCCGCCACGACTGCTCACCCGTTCAATAGTAAGTGGAATGCCCTTTTGACTGGCTTCACGAAACTGCGTATCCACCGGAATCACGCCATCCCAGATGGTACTGGCATACTGTTTTTTTAAGGTTGCCAGGGTATCGTTTGATGCATTTAAGCGCTGATCGAAAAATGTCGGAATGATGCTGTAACAAACTTCCTGCTTACGCGCTTTTTGAATCATAGCGATAGTATGTAACATTCTCTCCAGGCCTTTAAGCGCGAGAAATTCGGTTTGTACCGGAATCAATAATCGCTCACAGGCCGCCAATGCATTCACCATTAACAAACCCAGCATCGGCGGACAGTCGATAATCGCAAGATCGTAATGTTCAGCCACCTGTATCAGTGATTTTTTTATCACCAGCCCCATGCCATCTTTGGTGCCTAACTGACGATCCAGAGTAGCCAGTGCAGAAGATGCGGGGATAAAATGCAGGCCATTAAAGCGGGTTTTATGAATCACCACTTTGGTATTCAGTGCCGCCTTTAAAGATTGTTGAAATAAATCATAGGCAGTATCATCAATCGTATCCGGATCGAGCCCGAAATAACTGGTAAGTGAACCATGGGGGTCCAGATCAATAAGTAACACGCGCTGACCGCGCTTTTGCATCACTCCGGCAAGATTAACTGCTGACGTGGTTTTGCCCACCCCGCCTTTCTGATTTGCCATCGCCCAAATTTTCATCAGGGAGCACCAAAAATAGATCGTGCAGGCTCCGCCGGTTGCAAACGGCTAACCGGCGGAGCGGGAGTTTTGTCTACCGCAATAGTTGAATTAACTTCATTATCTGCAAACGGGCTGGAACCACCAAACATATCTTCACCCGTCATCACCCGAATCACCACACGACGATTTCGTTGACGGTTAACCGCAGAGTCATTTGCCACAATCGGCCGGTATTCACCATAACCAATCGCACCCATGCGGGCCGGGTTTATACCCTTTTGCGCCAGCAATCTCACCACACTGGCTGAACGCGCGGCGGATAATTCCCAGTTGGTTGGATAGCGTCGATTATTGATAGGCACATCATCGGTGTAACCAGAGACATATAATGGATTTTTTGTGGTTTTAATCACTTCGGTTAACTCTGCTAAAATTTCTGCTGCTGCTGGAGACAATACCGCATTACCCGAATTAAATAACAGATTTGATTTGATTTCTATCTCCAGCCACTTTTCATTACCACTCACCGCAATCATGCCTTTTTTTACCCATTTTTGCAGCCGTTTATCCAGTTCTGCTGCGGTTTCCTGCATCGACACAAAACCAGTTTGCCCCACTAAACCCACCGCAATCGGCGCACGCTGCACCGAAATCCCCAGATCTGCCCCGACTGGAAACGGTGAATTTGACTGTGCGCTAAAAGCCGTCATGACTGAATCAGACAACACCCGGTACTTCCCCTGATTGACCGTCGAAATAGAATACATCACCACAAAAAAAGCAAATAACAGGGTTATAAAATCCGCATAAGAAACCAGCCAGCGATCAGTTGACTCTTCGGGTTCAATATTGGTGATGCCTCTGCGTCTCATTTTTTTATTCTACATTTTCCTTAAACATTAAAAAAAAGAAAACGCAAATTAACGCAAATATTTGTTGTGTGCCTACGGCACACAACATTAAATGCTGTTGCTTTTATTTGCGTGCATTAGCGTTCATTTGCATTTTCTTTTTCTTTAATTTTTTTCTTAAAACCTAAAAACCTCAACCCCGTCCAATAAAACTCTGCAACTTGGCCTGCAAGCTACGCGGATTTTCGCCCTCAGCAATACTCACAATACCTTCAACCGTCATTTCATATTGAACGGACTGCTGTTTAACCAGAGCTTTTAATTTCCCCGCCATTGGCAATAAAATTAAATTTGCCAGACCGACACCATAAATAGTCGCCACAAATGCAGTGGCAATTCCACTGCCTAGCTTTTCCGGGTCGGCAAGGTTATTCATCACATGAATCAACCCTAACACTGCTCCTAAAATACCAATGGTAGGGCTGTAGCCTCCCATTGATTCAAATACTTTTGCCGCCTGCATATCATCATGCTCAATCGTATTTATTTCAGTTTCCATTACATCACGAATCGTTTCCGGCTCATTTCCATCCACCAGCATCTGCAAACCTTTGCGGGAAAATAAATCCTCTTCATCTTCCGAGGCATTTTCTAATGCCAGTAAACCTTCTCGGCGGGACAACTGGCTCCAGTTAATAATTTTATCAATGGTTGTATTTAAATCGATACGAGGAGTGACAAAAACCCAACGCACAATCAGCAATGCGCGCCAGAAAGTCGGTAATGTAGTCTGTACCAAAACAGCACCCACGGTGCCACCAATAACGATGACAAAGGCGGTTAACTGAAATAAATGACCGATATGACCGCCTTCTAGTACGCTACCACTTAAGATAGCAACGAATGCGATTATCAGTCCGACAATACTCAAGATGTCCATACTAAGTATTAGTAGCAAGTTTCTTGCCGATTTCTTTCATCGGCAAAATTTGTTCCGCAATTGCTGCAACGGCCGCGGGCATGCCATAAATAACACTGCTGGCTTCATCCTGTGCCCAGATTGTAGCCCCGCGCGCCTGTAATGCTTTACAAGCGACACTGCCATCGGCCCCCATACCCGTTAAGATAATTCCCAGCACTCGATTTCCAAGTGCCCGGTTGACCGTTTCAAATGTCACATCAACACAGGGTTTGTAATTTTGTCGCGGGTCAGTTTCTTCTTCTATTTTAACCTGCAGCTGGCCACCACGCTTTTCCAGCTTCATCTGCATACCGCCTGGCGCCAGTAGTGCCAGACCCGGCTGTAACTTATCACCATGTTTGGCCTCTCTTATTTCGATTTTGCATTGCTGGTTCAGACGCGCCGCAAAGGCCTCAGTGAAAGAAGCTGGCATGTGCTGCACAATAATAATCGGTAAAGCAAAGTTAGCCGGCAACTGTATCAGAACTTCCTGAAGCGCAACCGGGCCACCGGTAGAGGTACCAATCGCAACCAGATCATAGTCGGTTGCTTTAAATGCTTTATTACTGCGCCTGGGGGGTGTTGTTGATGAAGGAGCAGCGGCGCTAGCCTGCGATAATATGCCAGCCTTAGGGGCAAGACTTTGCCGTATGCTGCTGGTGCGGGCTGTAGTAGGTGCTGATGATTTTTTGGCTAACGGACTTTGTACTGCCGGCGCCGGTGACGCTCTCAGCGCTGGAGATACCATCGCTTTAACACGTGAGCAAAGTATATTTCGAGCTTCTGCTTTATCATTCGAAATATCATCAAAACGTTTTGGCAGAAAATCCATTGCTCCTGCTTCCAGCGCATCCAGCGTGGCCTTTGCTCCTTCATGAGTTAACGATGAAAACATGATAATCGGAACCGCCCGCTGCTTCATGATTTCGCGGGTTGCATCAATGCCATTCATCACCGGCATTTCAATATCCATGGTGATCACATCCGGATTGCAGGTGCGAGCTTTTTCAACCGCATCCTTACCATCAATGGCGGTTTCGATAACTTCAATTTGAGGGTCTGAACTTAAGATTTCGGTTAATCGACGACGAAAAAAACCGGAATCATCAACGATTAGAACACGTATTGCCATTTAAATTTCCTGAGAAAAATGTCCTGAGAATGATATAAACAAAAACGCTCTCACTAACATTGTGGTATTGATTTTATCCTGTGGCAGCAATATATAAATATTGAAAGCCTGCTCAACCTGATATGTTCTGATTAAAAATTAGCACGAGCTTTAAGTAAACTGGGCACATCAATGATTAATGCAATACCGCCATCACCGGTAATAGTCGAACCGGCAAATTCCGGTAGATTTTGCAGCATGGCACCCAGCGGTTTAATCACCACTTCTTCCTGACCAATCACTGAATCTGTCACCAGCCCCACCATACGATTACCCACAGAAACAATTATAACCTGCCCAACTCCGTCACCGGATGCACATTTCTCACCCGGCTTCAGTAGCCATTCGGATAAATAGAATAAAGGCACGGCTTTCTCCCGCACCATCACCATCAACTGCCCATCCACCACATTGGTTTTACGGGTTTCCAGCTCAAATATTTCATTAACATTAGCAAGTGACAGAGCAAAAGTATGCTCCCCCATGGCAATCATTAATGTCGGTAAAATCGCCAGTGTCAACGGCACTTTTATGCTCAGGGTTGTGCCTTTACCTAAAACAGAATCGATATCCAGCGAACCATTCAACTGAGTAATGCGGGTTTTCACCACATCCATACCCACACCCCGTCCGGATATATCTGATATTTCTTCTTTAGTTGAAAAGCCCGCCATAAAAATTAAGTTGAAGCATTCCTTATCATCCATACGTGCTGCAGCTTCTTCATCCATCATGCCTTTTTCAACCGCTTTAACTCTTAATACTTCCGGGTCCATGCCCGCACCGTCATCTTCAATCGCCAGCAGAATATGATCACCTTCCTGAGTCGCAGACAGGCTCACTGTTCCCTGACGGGATTTACCTTTCTTCTCACGATCATCCGGCAACTCAATACCATGATCCACCGCATTTCGCACCAGATGCACTAAAGGGTCAGCCAGTGCTTCCACCAGATTTTTATCCAGATCCGTGTCTTCACCCATCATTTCCAGTTTGATATCTTTTTTGATCGATCGCGACAAGTCACGTACCACTCGCGGGAAGCGGCCGAATACTTTTTTAATCGGCTGCATCCGGGTTTTCATTACCGAGGTCTGTAAATCGGCAGTAACCATATCCAGATTGGTAATGGCATGCGTTAACTTACCCTCTTCCATTCCACCACGTAATGTCTGTAAACGGTTTCGAACCAGTACCAGCTCTCCCACCAGATTCATCATTTCATCAAGCCGCTCGGTATCGACACGGACTGACGCTTCGGCAGCAGGTTTAGCCGGTGCTTTGGCAGCAGGTTTCTCCGCGGCTTTTTTAGGTTCTGACTTTTGCGATTTTGAATCAGGCTTATCACTTGCAGCTTTCGCCGCCGGAGTTGCAGCCGGTGTCGTGGCGGTTGGCCCCTTGCCTTTACCGTGCATCTGATCGAGTATGTTATCAAATTCATCATCGGTAATCATGTCATTACCCGCATCTTTAGCTGCAGGTGTGTCTTTTACCGGTGCATCATCACTGGTGTTTTCAGTCGGGCCTTTACCCTTACCGTGCATTTGATCCAGAATCGCATCAAACTCATCATCAGTCATTAAATCATCAGCGGTAGATTCCGCTGCTGGAGATGTCGATGCGGCGGGTGTAGATGCCTCATCCGGTTTACCTCCACCGTGCTTACCCTTACCGTGCAAGTCATCTAAAAGCGATTCGAATTCATCATCGGAAATATCATCACTACCACTGTCAGCCGGTTCAGCTGTCGTTTTATCGTCTCCATCCATCGCATCCAGCAGAGCATCAAAATCATCATCCGTTTCGTCCCGGTTATCGCCGCTTTCAACTTCTGTAGGTGCCGCACCGGCTTCATCAGGTTCATTAGCACCGGGAATGGCATACACTTTTAACTTCGCCAGCAGTTCGGGTGAGGCATGAGTCGGGTCATCGCCTTCCTGTATTTCGGTAAACATAACCTGTACCGCATCCAGCCCCTGTAATACACAGTCCATTAAGCCGGGTGTAACCGCGCGTTCACCATTTCGTAATATGTTAAAAACATCTTCACAAACATGGCAACAATCAACCATAGAATCCAGCGCCAGAAAACCTGCTCCGCCTTTGACGGTATGAAACCCTCTGAACACAGCATTAAGCAAATCAGCATCATCCGGAGCGGCCTCCAGCTCAATTAGCTGCTCACTCAATAACTCCAGAATCTCACCGGCTTCGACCAGAAAGTCCTGTAGTATTTCATCATCTAAATCAATTGACATGTATTGCCTTTGCTAAATTTAAATTT
>CAZHEA010000069.1:0-17052 GCA_964531165.1 uncultured Thiotrichaceae bacterium | reverse complement strand
CGATCTTTATATGTTTTGCTATCTTTAAATTTTAAAATATCTACCGGTTTTAAATTTGCGGCAATTTCTTCGCGTGGTTCTTCATCGAGAAAATTTTCCAGACGCCGACGTGCACCCATACGCATGTGATGATGACATTTTGGACAGACATCATGATTACGTTCTAACTCCGCACGATATAATACCGCGCCACAGTCATTACACTTGGTCCATAAACCTTCCGGCACTGAACCTTTTTTATCCGCATCATTCGCTTCGGTGCGAATACGTGATGGCATTAATTTTTCAAACCAGTTCATAATTTAACCTTTTTCTTTTGCTGCAGAAACACAGCGTTTTTTAAAAAACACTCTCTGTGTCTGCGTGTCTGCGCGCCAAATTTTATTCATACTTTTATTTATCCATTGCCGCGCGCATCGACGCCAGCAACTCACAAACCTGCTGTGAAATTTTTTGCGGATCGTCGGCATTTTCAGCAATACGATTAACAATGGCGCTTCCCACAACCACTGCATCACCAACCGCCGCTACCTGCGCTGCAGATTGTGCATCGCGAATACCAAACCCTACGCCCACCGGCAAATCTGTATGGGTACGAATCTGGCTGACTTTTTTCACCACTGAGTCCACATCTAAATTGGCCGCACCGGTAACACCTTTTAACGATACATAATAAACAAAACCGCTAGCCTGATCGCAGATTATTTTCATGCGTTCATCAGTACTGGTGGGGGCTAGCAAAAAGATCATATCGATTTTATTAGCTTTTAACTGCGTAATTAAATCGCCGCCCTCTTCCGGTGGCAAATCAACCAGAATTAAACCATCAACACCAGCTTCACCAGCAGCGCGGGCAAATTTTTCATAGCCCATCACTTCAACCGGATTGGTGTAGCCCATTAATACAATCGGTGTATCCGCATCTTTACTTCTAAATTCTTTCACCATGCCCAGCACATCGCTAAGACTGACATTATGTTTTAAAGCACGCTCACACGCCAGCTGAATCACCGGCCCTTCTGCCATTGGGTCAGAAAATGGGATACCCAGTTCTAACACACTGGCTCCGGCTTGCACCATGTCGTGCATCAAGTTTACTGTAACTGAGGGATGCGGATCACCGGCAGTGACAAATGGCACTAATGCGGTTTTATTTTCAGCCTTTAAGGCGGCGAAACTTGCCTTTAAACGGCTCACAGTGTTATACCCTCAATCTCAGCGATAGTATTAATATCTTTATCGCCGCGCCCGGAAAGGTTAATAATAATAATCTTATCTTTATCCATGGTTTTTGCCAGTTTTGCACCATAAGCCAGTGCATGGCTGGACTCTAACGCTGGAATAATACCTTCGGTTAAGGTCACTTCATGAAAAGCGGCCAATGCTTCTTTATCGGTAATTGCCACATAATTTGCACGACCGGTATCTTTTAACCAGGCGTGTTCCGGACCAACACCGGGATAGTCTAAGCCGGCCGAAATACAATGAGTTTCAATAATCTGGCCGTTTTTATCTTCCATTAAATAGGTACGATTGCCATGTAATACACCAGGGCTACCGGCACATAAAGGCGCTGCATGTTTCGCTGTATCGATGCCGTCACCGCCACCTTCTACGCCGTAAATCTCGACCTCTTCATCACCAAGAAACGGGTGAAATAAACCGATAGCATTAGAGCCGCCACCGACACAGGCCACCAGCGCATCCGGTAAACGCCCGGCTTTTTCTAAAATCTGGCGTCTGGCTTCGCGGCCGATAATGGTCTGAAAGTCACGCACCATTTGCGGATACGGATGCGGGCCGGCGACGGTACCGATAATATAAAAAGTATCATCAATATTGGTCACCCAGTCACGCATGGCTTCATTTAATGCATCTTTAAGGGTTTTAGAACCGGACGTTACCGGCACCACTTTTGCGCCGAGTAATTTCATCCGATACACATTCGGCGCCTGACGCCTAACGTCCTCTTCGCCCATGTACACCACGCACTCCATACCAAAGCGTGCTGCCACCGTTGCCGATGCCACGCCATGCTGGCCGGCTCCGGTTTCCGCGATAATGCGTGTTTTACCCATGTATTTAGCCAGTAATCCCTGGCCGATGGTGTTGTTGATTTTGTGGGCGCCGGTGTGATTTAAATCTTCGCGCTTTAAATAAATTTGCGCACCACCGAGTTCCCGGGACCAGCGCTCCGCATGATATAATGGGCTGGGTCGGCCCACATAATCTGCCAGATCTTTATCAAATGCCGCCTGAAAATCTTTATCGATTTTAACTTTTTCATAAGCCTGACGTAATTCTTCTATCGGCTCCATCAGGGTTTCGGCGACAAACTTGCCGCCGTAAATTCCAAAGTGGCCACGCTCATCGGGCATGGAATAATAATCGTTGTTATCTTTGCTCATTGTTACTCGTGGTTACTCGTCTTTACTTATTTGTACTCATTATTGAGCACAATCTACCCGTTTCACTTCATTCATCAAGCGGGTCATTAATATTTGATCTTTTATACCCGCAGCCGATTCTACACCGGAGCTTAAATCCACCGCAAAGGGCTTTATCTGCTGTATCGCTACACCAACATTGTCCGGCGTTAACCCACCGGCTAAAATAATGTTTGATCTTAAACCCTGCGGAATTGAATCCCAGTTAAATGTTGTACCGGTGCCGCCGGCCTTACCTGCGCCGTGGCTATCCAGTAATACACTACGCGCACCTGAATAACCCGCACACAATGCATTAATATCTTTTACCCCGTCAATACCCAGCGCTTTAATATATGGCTTTTCAAACGACTCACAAAATGTCGCTGTCTCGGTACCATGAAACTGCAGGCAATCAATATCAGTTTGCGCCAGAACCTGTTTTACCAGATCTTCATGCGGATTTAAAAACAGCGCAACCGTGGTAACAAACCCCGGTAATGCACGTATAATCGCCTGCGCCTGATCAATCTCAATATTCCGTGGGCTTTTCGCATAAAACACAAAACCCAGTGCATCAACACCTAGCTCAGCAGCTTTAATAGCATCTTCTTTACGAGTGATGCCACAAATTTTTACGCGGGTTCGTGAAGTCATTACAGGGTTCAAATATCGACCGGCCTCGGAAAACGGCATTTTAACAGAAAACGTTCTGGATTTGTTTGTTGCTTTATAAAAGTGGGATGCAGCGCCTGCGCAAACTGCGCGGCCTTTCTCCGGGATGGGGATTTTTCATAGCCGGATATTTTTAACTGAATTCAGGTAGAAATACAGGAGGCGCAACACCCGTTACTTCAGGATAACTCACCTTCACCAGATACAGCCCGTCCGCCAGTGCAGTTGGCCCTGCCTGATTACGATCTTTGCCATGCAGTAAATCCGCCATCCACGACACTGACTCAACATTTTGCCCTATCATCATTAACGAGCCAACAATATTTCTCACCATATGATGCAAAAATGCATTCGCTTCGATATCAATATAGATGTAGTCACCAGCACGACTCACCTTCACCCAATGCACATTACGATTAGCATGCTCCGCCTGACAGGCGGATGAGCGAAACGCAGAAAAATCCTGCTCGCCGGTTAACGCCTGCGCCGCCTGATGCATAGCCTCAACATTGAATACACCATGTTTCCAGGTGACTTTTTTATTGAGGATGGCAGGGCGCGCCGGCCGGTTTAAAATAATATAGCGATACTGGCGGGCAATGGCACTAAAGCGCGCACTGAAATCTTCCGCCACCGGCTTAGCCCATATTGAAGCAACATCATCCGGCAGCTGCGTGTTGACTCCCATTACCCAGGCTTTTTCATCGCGGGGCGCATTGCATTCAAAATGCACCACTTGCCCAGTGGCATGTACGCCGGTATCAGTGCGCCCGGCACACACAACCTGTACAGGTTGATTGGCAACATTTGACAGGGCGTCTTCGACACATTGCTGCACCGTGCGAGTACCGTGCTTCTGCATTTGCCAGCCGGCAAACCGGCTTCCGTCATACTCTATTCCCAGTGCAAATCTCATAAATAACCTATTTTCTGAACAGCATAATCAAAAGTTTACCCTGTTATGAAACATCTCCCTCAGTGAAAGGTCGCGCGGTTTGCGCCCTGTGGTAGTTCCGGTCTTGGCAAAGCCATAAGTTTATAATAATCCCCGGACAAATGAATCTGACAGATACAAAAACGGCATCAGGTTTGAGCCTAATGCCGTTTATTTTCACTATCAGGGATGAACTCAGCTCGCCTGTTGAATTAACTCTTCAGCCTGTTGTTGCTGTTCATTATTACCTTCAGCTTTGACTTCTTCGAGTATACTGATGGCGCCATCCTTATCACCCATATCAATATACGCTTTAGCCAGATCCAGTTTGGTACCAACCTCATCAACATCTTCTGACAATTCAGAAATATCAAACTCACCCTCAGAATCGTCCGTACCGGTATCATCCAGTGCATCCATATCCCCCAGATCCAGATCGCCTGCATCCAGCTCATCACTGCCACCAATATCTTCACTGAGATCAATTTCTACCGATTCATCATCCGCTTCCGAATCGGCATCCAGACTCACATCCTCTGCTTCAGCTTCAGTCTCTTCAAAGCCCAGATCTGCCGCATCAAAGTCCAGAGAGAAATCATCGTCGATATCCATTTCCGTGGTATCTTCCCCAGCATCATCCAGGCCATCGATTTCACCCAGATCAAACTCCAGGTCTGAACTGGTGGACTCAGCATCTGACGTATCATCGCCACTATCCAGATCACTACTAATACTTTCAAGATCGCCCGCCAGATCCATTTCGGCTACCGCATCCAGATTTTCAGGCTCATCCTTAATCTGTGTATCGTCCAGACCACTCAAATCCATACCTTCATCATCAAGATCAAGTTCGGTATTATCCAGCTCCAATTCGTCCGCATCAGAATCAAGACCTAAATCAAAGTCATCGCCCGCATCCAGTTCAAGATCTGTTTTCTGTGGCTTATCTGGCAGTAATGCTTCCGCATCAAAGTCACCGATAACCGCACCGCCTGCGGAAAATAGTGAATGCGTAGGAGAAAGCTCCATACCCATTGCCACTACACGATCCCAATAAGTCTTGTCATCGCCCTTACGTGATTGCACATCTATCGCCAGCTCTTCAAATGCAGATGCATTTTTAGCCGCATAATGTGTTTCCAGCAACTTCATACGGTAATCATCACGATCAGGGTTCTGATCAATCGCCGTATTAAGTAATTCTTCAGCCTGTTGATAAATACCATAAGCCAGATAGACATCGGCTTCTGCCAGAACGTCATCTTTCTCATCATCCGGTTCAAGCCCGGCCACTTCAGACTCTGCCGCACTCAGATTAAATACGGTATCTTCCTCACCTTCAGCTGCATCCGGCACTTTAATCCGGGTGATATCATCATCTTCTACCGCTACAGACATTTCCGCAGTCTGATTCATATCCACCGCAGAAGATTCCTGCGTAGCATCGTTTAATTCAGCACCACTTATCGCAGAAAAATCAGTTGCGGAATCAGCACCCGAGTCCAGTGACGGATCTTCCAGTCCAGCTGTCCATTCGTCTTCTTCAAGCTTATTCCCGCGAATCCGTTTTAACAGCAATGCAATCAGCAATAGAATAAAAGCAATACCACCGCCGATCATACCCAGTAATTTAGGATCATCCATCAGGCTTTCAGGAAAGCTTTTCGGTTGCTGCTGTGCAAAAGCCGGTGTTTCCACGGCTTTTAAAGGAGTAGCGTCACTGGCAGATATATCTGTCGCAAGGTCTTCTGCCATATCATCAGTTGTGGTTTCATCAACAAAGACCGAATCTTCAGCTGCTAAGTCCGCCGCATCTGCTGCACTCTCTGACAACATTGCATCTTCCGGCATTTCTTCATTAGCCATATCCTCATCGGACAGTGCCTCATCAGCCATTTCTGCTGACATATCATCATTGGCAGCTGATGTATCTGCCATCTCATCAGTAGCGATACTGTCAGACGGCTCATCAGCGGTTTCGGCTGCTGCTTGCTGCGTGCTCTTTAAATCTTCCTGAAGGCTAGCCAGTTCGCTGTCATTCAGCTCAACTCCTGAACCACCTTCAATCACACTTTTGACGCGTTGTTCCAGCTCAGCCAAACGCGCCTGTAAATCTTCTTTTTCAAGCCGCTCGGATTCGAGCTGCTCATTGGCCATTGCCAGTTCCTGCTTTAATTTACTTAGCTGGGAATTCGGATCCTGATTGGAACCGGTTTGCTCGCCACCATCACCTGTACCCACAATGGATAAATGGCCATCGGCATCGCGCTGCTGATCAGTGGCTACGTCACCAGACATATCATCCATTTGCATGGCAGATGCCGGTGATGAACTGGTCGCCGACTGACTGTATTCACGCCATAAAGCGGCATGCTCACGTGCCTGTGCAACCGCCTGCTGACGATCTAACCGAGTCATTTCGTCGCGTTCAGGCATACGTAAAATATAACCACGTTTCACGCCATTGGTATTTTCCCGGATAAACGCTTCTGGATTTTTACGCACCAGTGCCAGCATCATCTGCTCAACACTTACCGAACTATCCGGACGCATGCGATTGGCAATACCCCAGAGTGTATCGTTTTGTTGCACCCGGTACTGATCGACAGAAGGTGATGCCGCCGGTAATGACTGATATTGATAATTCACACTACGACCGGAGCCTGAAGAAATCACACCGGTTTGCACATTAGGTGCCGCCTGCGCACTACCCTGCACGGATTGCGCATTTTGCTGTTGAGAAAACACCGGCTGAGTTTGCGCCTGGGCATCAGCCGGTTCATTAAAAGGGCTGCTATTACCTGAAGCAACGCCTCCTGATGTATTGCTGTTATATACTGGGGGGTCTAATAATAGAGTGTATTCACGCAGTAAATGCCCTTGCGGCCAGTCAATTTCCAGCAGAAAACTTAAAAAAGGCTCACTCACCGGTACCTGAGTGTACACCTTGACATGGGGCACACCATTTTTATCGATCATTCTGAATTTAAGTTGCTGTAGTAAAAAAGGTCGATCAAGGCCCGCACGGTTAAACGCATCCCGGTCAGCCAGCTTGATCAGTATTTTTTCCGCATCTTCCGATGTGGCAGACAGCACTTCGATTTCTGCATTAAGCTCCTGATTTAGTGCTGAATGCAGCTCTAAATCACCTAACCCTAATGAATATCCGCGTAGTGGCAGCAGTGCAGCCATCACGGCAAGGCTCAGCGTTAATTTGCGCACAGGTAGTCCCCTCACTCAATCCTATGAATACATATTTATATCGCCAATCAGCACAGCTGACTCACGAATACTATTTCTGTAATACGTCATTTTTATGAAAATCAGGCTAAAGATACACCCATTTCCAGTTAAAAGCTAAGAATAAACTTTAGCATATAGACGTAACTATAGATTATAAATAGTTTTTTATCAAAATTTCTGCAATTTGTACGCTATTTAATGCTGCGCCTTTTCGTACGTTATCTGACACAACCCACAGATTTATACCCTTATCGTGGGATATATCTTCGCGAATCCGACCCACATAAGTCGCATTATTGGTTGCACCTTCGGTAACAGCAGTGGGGTAACCGCCGTCTTCCTGGGTATCCAGCACCTCAACACCCGGTGCTTTTTCTAGCAGTTCACGACAGGCCTGAGCAGTAAGCTTTTCCCGGGTCTCAATATGCACGGCTTCCGAGTGACCATAGAACACCGGTACCCGTACCGCTGTCGGGTTCACTTTAATCGTGTCATCTTCGAGAATTTTATTGGTTTCCCATACCATCTTCATTTCTTCTTTGGTGTAACCATTCTCCATAAACACATCAATTTGCGGCAATACATTAAACGCAATTTGCTTGGGGTAAACATTGCACTCAACTGGCTTGCCATTTAGTAAACGCGCGGTCTGCCCTGCCAGTTCTTCAATCGCATCCTTACCCGTACCCGATACCGCCTGATAGGTACACACATTAATACGTGAAATACCTACTGCATCATGAATCGGCTTTAGTGCGACCAGCATTTGAATGGTAGAACAATTAGGATTAGCAATAATACCTTTGGTTTTATAGTTCGCAATCGCGTGAGGGTTTACCTCTGGCACCACTAATGGAATGTCATCTACATAACGAAATTCAGATGTATTATCAATTACAACACAGCCCGCCGCTGCTGCTTTCGGTGCAAACTCAGCCGAGATTGATCCGCCAGCAGAAAACAAACCAATCTGTACTTTGGAAAAATCAAAATCAGCTAAATTTTCTACGGTTAATCGGGTATCACCGAATTCAACTTTTTTACCGGCTGACCTTTCTGATGCCAGGGCATACACTTTGCCCACGGGAAACTTTCGTTCTGCCAGAATGGACAACATGGTTTCGCCTACCGCACCGGTGGCACCGACTACTGCTACATCGTATGTTTTGCTCATTATTATTTACCTGAATTTATCTTAAAAATTTTATGCGGAGGCATAATGCCTTAACCATCACAACAACATTTAAAAAAGCATTCCGTCCGCAAATGAACGCGGGCAAACTGCTTTTTGCTTTAAAAAAAACAGCCTGACTCTATGCCTTTAACGCATCAACCACGGCATCACCCATCGCCGCCGTACCCACTTCGGTACAACCGTCTGACATAATATCCGGTGTACGCAAACCTTTATCCAATACTTTACCTACCGCATCGTCAATACGCTGTGCGACTGCTTCATTATTTAAACTGTAACGCAGCATCATTGAAATCGATAAAATCGTTGCCAGTGGATTGGCAATACCTTTACCTGCAATATCCGGTGCCGAACCATGAATCGGCTCATACATACCACGGCCATTTTTATCTAACGACGCCGATGGTAACATGCCGATTGAACCTGTTAGCATCGCCGCACAATCTGACAGCACATCACCAAATAAATTAGACGTCACCATCACATCAAATTGCTTCGGCCACTTTACTAATTGCATGGCGGCGTTATCAACATACATGTGTGACAGTTCCACTTCCGGATAGTCTTTGGCAACCTGTTCCATAACTTCGCGCCACAATTCAGACACTTCCAGCACATTGGCTTTATCAACCGAGCACACACGCTTATCACGTTTCATGGCGATTTCAAATGCACTGCGACCAATACGCACGATTTCACTTTCTTTATAACCGGCAGTATTATACGCATAACGTTCGCCATCTTTTTCGGTAATCTCGCGGGGCTGGCCAAAATAAATACCGCCGGTTAATTCGCGCACAATCATAATATCTAAACCAGAAACAATCTCCGGTTTTAACGATGACGCATCGGCAAGCTGTGGATATAAAATTGCCGGGCGTAAATTAGAAAACAACTCCAGTTCGGAACGTAAACCCAGCAGGCCTTTTTCCGGACGCTTTTCGCGTGGCAGCGATTCATATTGCGGGCCACCCACTGCACCTAGTAAAATTGCATCCGACTCTTTACAAAGCGCCAATGTTGCGGCTGGCAGAGGCTCACCTGCTGCATCATAACCAGCACCACCGACAGGCGCTTCATTAAGTTCCACATCTAAAACGCCTTCGGCTTTTAAAAACTCAATTACTTTTACCGCTTCCGCAACGATTTCTTTACCGATACCATCACCGGGTAAAATTGCTATTTTTTGTGTCATGTTTTGTACCTTAAAAAATAAAAAGATAAAGCAGCTTGTCCGCAAATGTACGCAAATGAATTCAATTTTTTATTTGCGAACATTTGCGAACAAAAATGCTTTTGACTTTAAAACAACCAGGGCGTTGATTGTTTCGTTTTTTCTTCGTAGGCCGTTATCTCTGCCGCATGCTGCAATGTCAAACTGATATCATCCAGTCCGTTCAACAAGCAATGTTTTCTAAACGCATCAACTTCAAAATCATACTCATCGCCGTCTTCCGTTATAACTTTCTGATTTTTCAAATCAACGGTTACTTCAAAACCTTTTTTACTTTCAACTTTCTTAAAGATATCTTCAACAATTTCAGCATCTAGCACGATAGGCAACATGCCATTTTTAAAGCTGTTATTAAAAAATATATCGGCGAAGCCTGGTGCGATCACCGCCCGAAAACCAAAATCATCCAGTGCCCATACCGCGTGTTCACGTGACGAACCGCAGCCGAAATTTTCTCTGGCAATTAAAATCGTTGATGTTTTGTACGGCGCCTGATTTAAAATAAAATCCGGATTAATTCTACGTGTTGCATTATCAATATCCGGTGCACCGGGGTCAAGATAGCGCCAGTCATCAAATGCATTAGGGCCAAAACCTGAACGTTTAATAGACTTCAGATATTGCTTTGGGATAATCGCATCAGTATCAACATTGGGTCGATCCATGGGTGCAACTACACCGGTCACTTTATTAAATTTTTGCATAACCTTCTCAAATTAATTTTCACTACAAAACTATATTTTTAACTTTGTATATCTTTACCTATTTGTTCAATATCCTTGCCAACACCGTCCCATGTGCTTGCGCAACCGGCTAAAGACAAAGACCCCACCATCATCAGTACAACCAAAACAAGATTGATTATTTTTTTCATCATTGAGTTTCCTTAAAAGTTTCTGACATCGACAAAATGCCCGGCAATTGCTGCACCTGCTGCCATCGCCGGACTCACTAAATGGGTTCGCCCACCAGCACCCTGACGGCCTTCAAAGTTGCGATTAGATGTCGATGCACAACGCTCCTGCGGCTCTAACCTGTCCGCATTCATCGCCAGGCACATCGAACATCCCGGCTCCCGCCATTCAAAGCCCGCATCGGTAAATATTTTATCCAGTCCGGCTTTTTCAGCCTGCTGCTTAATTAAACCGGAGCCGGGAACAATCATCGCCAGCTTTACATTATCCGCCACTTTTCGACCTTTGATAATGTCCGCTGCTTCCTGCAAGTCCTCCAGTCTGGAGTTTGTGCAGGAACCGATAAATACTTTATCCACGGTAATTTCATCCATCGCCATGCCCGCATTCAGCCCCATATACTCCAGCGCTTTTTGCATGCCGTCAGATTTAACCGCATCCGTTTCAGCTGCCGGGTCCGGCACAGTCATATCAACAGACACCACCATTTCCGGTGAAGTTCCCCAGGTCACCTGCGGTTTGATTGTCTGCGCATCCAGCGTTATTTCATGATCAAATACCGCATCTTCGTCACTATGCAAATCAAACCAGGCAGCTACCGCCTGATCCCATTGATCGCCTTTAGGTGAATAAGGCCTGCCTTCAACATAATCAATGGTGGTTTGATCAACCGCCACCATACCGACCCGCGCACCGGCTTCAATCGCCATATTGCAGATGGTCATGCGGCCATCCATCGATAGATCACGGATTGCCGAACCGGCAAATTCCATCGCATAACCCGTACCACCGGCAGTGCCAATTTCACCGATAACCGCCAGCACGATATCTTTAGCGGTCACACCCGCACCTAATACGCCTTCTACATTGATACGCATATTTTTCATTTTTTTCTGTAATAAACACTGCGTTGCCAACACATGCTCAACTTCAGAGGTGCCAATACCAAACGCCATTGAACCGAATGCACCATGGGTCGCCGTGTGAGAGTCACCACATACCAACGTCATGCCCGGCAAAGTAGCTCCCTGCTCCGGACCAACCACATGCACAATACCCTGACGAATATCATTCATATCAAACTGGGTAATACCAAATTCTTTCGTATTCTTGCCCAGAGTTTCCACCTGTATCCGCGCAACCGCATCGCTAATGCCTTTAGCTCGCTCACTGACAACAGTGGGTACATTATGATCCGGCACCGCTAATACCGTATCGGTACGCCATGGCTTACGATTGGCCAGACGCAAACCTTCAAATGCCTGAGGTGAAGTCACCTCATGTACCAGATGCCGGTCGATATAAAGCAGTGCGGTACCACCTTCTTCGGTGCGTACCACATGGGATTCAAATAATTTATCGTATAATGTTTTTCCGGCCATCTCTCTCATCTCCCGCTATAGCGCGATTTAACTTATATGTAGAGCCAATTACTACAGGCTTTAGATACTAGCCCCTGAACAAACATAAAACAAATTCATCTTTTTCATGTAAGCTATTCCTTAAAGGAATAACGAAGCTAATAACCCGGTACCTATGGATATTCAGAACCTATCTGCCTTTATCAACGTCAGTCAACAGCGATCTTTTTCAAAAGCCGCCGAACACCTGTTTATTACCCAGCCTGCCGTCAGTAAGCGCATTTCCGCACTGGAAAACGAACTGGGTACCCGCCTGTTCGATCGCATTGGCAAACAGGTAAAACTCACAGAAGCCGGCCGCGCTCTGCTGCCCAGCGCATTACGTATTTTAGCCGAACTGGAAGAAAGCAAGCGCGCCATTGGTAATTTAAATGAAAAAGTCAGCGGCAAACTCAGCATCGCCACCAGCCATCACATTGGCTTACATCGCTTACCGCCGGTATTACGGGCCTTTACCTGTGAATACCCGGACGTTGATCTGGATATACGATTTATGGATTCGGAGGAAGCCTGCAATTGTGTCCACAAAGGCGATGTTGAACTAGCCATCGCCACCCTGCCCGAAACCAGCTCGCCGCAGCTGCAAAGTCAGGTCATCTGGCATGACCCACTGGACATTGTCATTAGCGCGCAACACCCGCAGGCTAAAGCAACCCAAATAAGTGTTTCACAACTTAGTAGAATCCCCGCGATTTTGCCCTCGCAAAACACCTTTACCCGGCTGCGCCTGGAAAACGCCCTGGGGCTGAACCAGCAAAATTTAAATATCGCCATGGAAACCAATTATCTGGAAACCATAAAAATGATGGTTTCCATTGGACTGGGCTGGAGTGTATTACCGGTATCAATGATCAGCAGTGACATTGCTATTATGAATGTAGACGGTGTTGAATTTGAAAGACTGCTCGGTGTTGTCAGCCATCAACAAAGAACGCTTTCGAATGCGGCGAACAGATTGATGGCAGAACTTAAAAAACATAAAAGTTAATGAGCAAAGCGCGACCGGGGTTAGATACGACTCCACCTACCTGAAACAGGTACTTTAAAATCGCCAATATTAATAAGGCATGATTTGAAAATCATTAACCCCGACACAGAATTTTTCATATCGGCTTCAGCCTTCAGCCGATTCTTCCGTGAAGTTTAACAACCGAATAATCTCCGGCATCAATGCCGGGTTACCTACCGCCACAATATGGTTTGGAGATGTCAAATTAAGCCGTTGACCAAACCAGTCGGTAATCAGCCCACCGGCATTGTTTATGATTGGCCCTAGTGCGGCAAAATCATGTATAACCGGCCCGGCATTTATCACCACATCTATATGCCCGGCAGCCAGCAAACCATAATCGTAAGGCGCAACACCCCACTGCGCCCAATGTGTTTTTCGCCAGATTTTTTCAATATACTGATCACGCCCTGCGGTGTGCCACTCAAAACCCGGGCGCGCTAAAATAGCTTTATTCAAACTTGTGCATTTACGGGTAGTGATTGCATTACCATTTAAAAAACTGCCGTAACCATCCGCCCCGACCCAGCGCTCTTGCGTAATTGCCTGATCAATCACCCCGAGAATAAACTCACCTTTGTATGCCAGCCCTAGCAGCAGAGCAAACATCGGGTGTCCGGTCATAAAATATTTAGTGCCATCCACCGGATCAATCACCCACACAATTTCCGCCTCAGCCTGATAAGGCGGATACTCTTCACCGAGTATGCCATGCTCAGGGTAGCGCTTCATTACCATTTCACGCATCAGCATTTCAGACTCTTTATCAACCTGCGTCACCGGACTACTGTCATCTTTATATTGCGTAAATACCGGCTGACGAAAATATTTTCGGTGGATATCACCAATGGCATCGGCCAGTTGGTGAGAAAAAGCGACAAGTTCCTGCGTGTATTTCAATGAGAGCATATTGGAATTCTTTATCAGAACGGCATTAGAGTCAAATTTAATCCCATCCTAATAACAACCCCGTCAAAAAAGTTGAGTACACTACAAAACCACCCTGTCATCAGTTACAATGCACGCACTTTATATTCACACTACCGAGCCCATTATGAATATCAGCACAGATAAAGCCATTACCCTTAATTACACCCTGAAAGATGGTGATGGAAAAATAATTGATGAATCAAACAATGCCAGTTTTGTTTATTTGCATGGCCACAGCAATATCATCCCCGGACTGGAAAATGCCTTAACCGATAAAACCACAGGCGATAAATTTGATTTGGTATTAGAGCCGAAAGATGCCTACGGTGAATACAATTCGGCGATTACTCAGGTCATTAAAGCCAATGCTTTTGGTGATGAAAAAGTCGAAGTCGGTATGCAATTTCATGCGGAAGGTGATGATGGCCAACCGGTGATGATTACTATTAGTGAAGTCAACGGTGATGATATTACGATTGATGGCAACCCGCCACTGGCCGGAGTTACCCTGCATTACAATGTAGAGGTAATGGATGTACGTGATGCTAGCGAAGAAGAACTAAGCCATGGGCATATTCATGCACATGGTGAATCTTGTGGACATGATCACTAAACGCACGACTGAAAGCCTCAAAAGACTTAACGCCAATAGCCGCTAATAAACGCAAAAAACATAGACTAATAAATCAGTTTAAAAGAATACTATTAATGGGTTTGTAGGTGCGAATAAATTCGCACCTACAAAAATTTTATGTGTCGGGCTTTAATACTAAAAATTTAAATGCAATCAACATGGCCATAAACGAAGCCAGTGCAGCCGCACTAAAAATAATCTGCGGTGAATAGACATCCCAATAAACTCCACTTAGTAATGTACCGATTGCACCTCCCGCACCAAAGCTCACAGCCGAGTACAGCGCCTGCCCTCTGCCCTGCAGTTTACCTTTAAAATTCCGGTGAAATAATTCAATTGCTACTGCATGATACAAACCAAAACTGGCGGCATGTAAACACTGTGCAAAAATAACAACAGACACATTTTCAACAAACCCACCAATTAACAACCAACGCAATGTGGTTAAGCCCAATGCGACTATTAATAAACTTCGCGCCCCATACTTCGGCATTAATTTATGCATAAACATAAATAAAACAATTTCAGCCATGACACCCAGCGCCCACAACCAGCCCAGACTAAAACTGCTGTAGCTAAACTGCTTTAAATAAATAGAATAAAACGTGTAATAAGGACCATGGCTCATTTGCATTAAAAAGCACACCAGCAACAACGCAATCACCTGCGGCTGCCTGACTACTTTTAAGATAGAGCCACTGTCATCATGATGTGCTTTTTTCGGTGCATCGCCCACCAGAAAACTAAATACAACAATAAACACATACATTAATAAAACTGAAACAGGGACTAATTGATAACCAAACTCATCCAGCATGGCTCCAATAATAATCACTGAAAAAACAAACCCCAATGAACCCCATAAACGCACCACACTATATTTATGCGTATCTTCGCCTAAATAGTTCATGGTATTGGCTTCAAACTGGGGAAGGGTCGCATTCCAGAAAAAACTAAATAACAGCATAACAATGGCCAGCCACCAGAATCCAGACTGTAAAAACACGCCGAGAAAAGCTACCATAGAACAGATACTGGCGATGCGAATAATACGCATACAGTGACCACTGTGATCTGCAATCCAGCTCCATAAATACGGTGCAACGATTTTTGTAACCATTAAAATCGACATTAATTCGCCGATAGATTTAGCATCAAAACCTAAGGAATTTAAATACAGTGCCCAGTAAGGCACCACAATGCCCAGCGAGGCAAAGTAAACCCAGTAAAATCCGGAGAGACGCCAGTATGGCATTGAATGATTATTCATATTTTTTTAAAAGCATATTGTCCGCAAATGAACGCGAATATACGCAAAATTTTATTTGTGTGCCTGCGGCACACAGTAATCCATAAATGCTTTTGATTTTATTTGCGTAGCTTCGCGTACATTTGCGGACAATATGCTTTTGACTTTTAATCTTCACCCGCAGGAATAACCGGCGTTGCACACTCAACATCACCACACTGCGCATTAAAACGCATCATCTGATCTGCCAGAGTTAACGCCAGCATGGCTTCGCAAATCGGTGTTGCCCGAATTCCCACACAGGGATCATGCCGACCATGGGTAACCACTTCCATTGCTTCACCATTTATATCAACACTTCTGCCGGCTAAGCGCATACTCGATGTGGGTTTAAAAGCGGTATGCACTACAATATTCTGCCCGGAACTAATGCCACCTAAAATACCGCCAGCGTGATTACTTAAAAAACCTTCGGGGGTAATTTCATCACGAAATTCGGTACCCTTTGCTTCAACACAGCTAAAACCGCCACCAATTTCTACACCCTTAGCGGCATTAATGGTCATCATTGCATAGGAAATTTCTGCATCCAGCCGGTCAAAAATCGGCTCGCCTAATCCGGGAGGCACGCCTTCTGCCACGACTGAAATTCTCGCACCAACCGAGTTACCTTCTTTACGCAATGCATCCATATAGTCTTCCATTTCTTTTACCTTATTTTTATCCGGGCAAAAAAATGGATTTTCACTGACCTGACTCCAGTCATGTTCACGCACTTCAATCGGACCTAGCTTTGAAAGATAGCCGCGAATTAAAATATTATATTTATTCTGCAAAAACTTTTTGGCAATAGCACCGGCGGCAACTCGCATAGCCGTTTCACGTGCCGATGATCTACCGCCACCGCGGTAATCTCTAAAACCATATTTTTGTGTGTAAGTATAATCGGCATGCCCTGGCCGAAATGTATCTGCGATATTGCCATAATCTTTAGAGCGTTGATCAACATTTTCGATAAGTAACCCGATCGGGGTACCGGTGGTTTTACCTTCAAAAACCCCGGAAAGAATCTTCACCTGATCCGGTTCGCGGCGTTGAGTCGTATGGCGCGAAGTTCCCGGCCGGCGTCGATCAAGATCTGCCTGCAAATCGGCTTCAGCGATTTCTATGCCCGGCGGGCAGCCGTCG
>CAZHEA010000068.1:0-17390 GCA_964531165.1 uncultured Thiotrichaceae bacterium | reverse complement strand
GGTGGTGAGGTGGTTTTGTTTGATCGGAGTTGGTATAACAGGGCAATGGTTGAGCGGGTTTTCAATTTTTGTACCGATGAAGAATATAAAAACTTTAATCGTGGTGTGTCCGGGTTTGAGAAAGACTTAATCAGGCAGGGAACCATACTGGTTAAGTTATATTTTAGTGTAACTCAGGAGGAGCAGGCTCGACGATTTGAGCGTCGTAAAACGGATCCGCTTCGCCAATGGAAGTTAAGTGAGGTTGATGTTCAGGCGCAGGAGCGTTGGGATGATTTCACCAATGTAAAATACCAGATGTTGAGAAAAACGCACACTACGCATGCGCCCTGGAAAGTGATACGGTCGAATGACAAGTATCTGGCCAGATTAAATGCGATGAAAGTTATTTTGAATTCTGTTCCCTATGAGCGTGGTGACTTAGATCTGGATTACGTTCCTGATCCGGATATCGTCATTTCAGGTTCACGGGAACTGGAAATGATGGAGGCGCAACGTTTACGCAGTGGTAAATTTAAGGCTTAAGCTATACTCAATTTTTTACAAAAATAAGTTAATAATTTGTATAGGGAAAAATTATGACTAAGTCTAAAAAAATCAAAAGAAAGCGTTACGAAGCGGAATTGTTCAAGCTTCAACTGGAGTTGGTAAAGCTGCAGGCGTGGGTTAATCACATGGGGCTAAAAGTGGTTGTTTTATTTGAGGGACGTGATGCGGCTGGAAAGGGGGGTGTTATTAAAAGAATTAGCCAGCATCTTAACCCGCGAATCTGTCGAATTGCCGCTTTGCCTGCGCCAACTGAGCGCGAAAAAACTCAATGGTATTTCCAGCGATATACACCGCTTTTACCGGCTGCAGGTGAAATGGTTTTATTTGATCGTAGCTGGTATAACCGCGCCGGTGTTGAGAAGGTGATGGGGTTTTGTACAGAAGAAGAATATCAGGAGTTTTTGCGTTCCTGTCCAGAATTTGAACGCATGTTAGTTCGTTCAGGCATTATTCTGATTAAATACTGGTTTTCAGTTTCGGATGAAGAGCAGGAGCACCGTTTTCAAAGTCGACTAAAAGAGCCTCATAAGCGTTGGAAACTAAGCCCGATGGATCTGGAATCACGTAAGAGATGGGTTGAGTATTCTAAAGCCAAAGATCAGATGTTTGCGCACACCGATATAAAGCAGGCGCCCTGGTATGTGGTTAAGTCCGACATTAAAAGACATGCCCGGCTTAACTGTATTGCTCATCTGCTAAAACAAATTCCATACGAGGATTTAACACCTGAGGCAATTAAGCTGCCTAAAAGAGAAGAGGGTGTGGGTTATGTCAGACCGCCAATGTCTGATCAGACTTTTGTGCCTGATGAGTATCCATGATAGATGTTAAGTGGAAGTGTATGTGTGATAAAAATTGCACATGCTTAAGTCAGGTGACCCTATGTGTTTTATATAACTCAGTGATAAATAAAAAGGCTGGTGCGTAAATAACAGGGTTAAAGTTAGTCATACTATTTTTTCTATGCTTGTTTTGTCTAAAATCACTTCATGTACATTAGCTGTTTCTTGCACAGCAAAGCATCTAACTCGCGTTGTATTCATCAAATGTTGTCGTTATACTTTGTTCAGGCCATCATCACTGCGTTGGTGTTATGGGTTTTGTTAGTTCACCAGCTGATACAGGTGTTTAAATAACCCCAATGTACTTAAGTCAACATCATCTTCTCTCATCTCAAAAATCTGGATGAATTACGAGATATTCTGGAAAAACAATTTTCTCAGCATGAACTTAATATTACCCGCAAAGGCCATGAAGTTGATGCTGTTGTAAATGGCTGTGCGATTAATGGCCTGGGTTTAACGCATATATCTTATGGCGATGAAGCGCCGATAGAAGCCCGTATTCATGAGGAGCAGTGTAGTGATATTATTGCTTTGAATATTCCTGTTATGGGTCATGGGCGCCTCCAGCAAAATAGCGCAGAGTGGGATCTTTCAGTTGATAAGGGCGTTGTTTTTAGTATGCAAGAAGCGCTTGTATTTAAATCGCAAGGGTGTTCTGCTATCGCGCTATCCCTTCCGGTTGCAAGTATAATGAAACATGCAACTGCATTGCTCGGTGATAAGGTGAATCAGGTTGATTTTAAATTTGACGGGACAATTGATCTAACTACGCCATTAGGAAAGTCTTTACGCAGCTCGGTTATTCATGCCGCACATGAGATGAACGGTCCGCTGGGTAGCCTGGATAATCCGATTGCAATCACTAACCTGGAAAATTATCTGCTCTCGCAGTTTATCGCGTTGCACCCTAACTCATTTATGCATTACTCTCAGCAGGCGATAGCGCGTGAAATCATGCCTTATCATATTAAGCGTGCGCGTGATTACATTCACGACCATGCGCATGAAAAAGTGACCTTACATGATTTATCTATTTGTGCAGGCTGTAGCTTTCGCACGTTGCAAACATTGTTTAATAAAATATTGGGTATGTCACCTATGGCGTATCTCAAGGTCATACGGCTGGAGCAAGTCCATGTGGCGTTATTAAATGCAGATTATCAGGTATCCTCGGTCGCTGATATTGCTAAGCAATGGGGCTTTACGCATATGGGACGATTAGCTGAATCGTACAAAAAGAAATATGGTATTAACCCTTCTGATACGCTGCGTAAATAGAAATAAAAGTTAAAAATATAATCGATTCCCCCCTGTCATCCCCGAATGCACATGTCTATTTTTTATAGGTCGGGGATCTAGTGTCTTTAGGTCGGCAAAGTCACTGGATTCCCGACACCAGCATTCGGGAATGACGAAGTTGTTTTTTTTTCATGCACCCTTAATAGGCTGAGATTAAAACCACGTTCTAAGAACGGGGATATTTACTTATATTCATATAGGTAACGTAAAATATACAAATAAAACTGAAATGCAGGTTTTTGAATTATATTTGCGTGAATTTTCAGCGGATCTCTTTTGCTTTTTCCGGAATGAGAAATAACCGTTCCCGCCTTTAAAAGCGCAACTTTATCCAGATTAAGCAACTCCTTTCCTTCCTCTTTATTTGCCTGATTGACGCCTGAAATCGTTTGTTATGTAATGAAATTTTTAAGTTACATATGCTCCCTCAGGTCTATTTTTTGAGCCCATTTCCAGGGTTCATTTTATGGGTCTATTTTTGAGTTTGTTTGTGTTCTTAAAAATCATTGTTTTATAAATACACATTTAATCGCCTTACCAATCAGGGTGATTAAATATCAACGCGGTACAAAAAATGCAAAGCACACAATACAGCCCCAGCCTAATACACACTATAAGCAAACAACTATTACTGATGGTTTTTGCACTGGTTCTCAGCGCGTGTGGCGGTAGTAACTCCACAGACCCGGTCGGTTTTGCAGGGGATGACCGCAGTGTCGTTTTTGGTGATGTTAATTTCACACAGACAGCCGTTGCACAGGAAGGGGGTGGCGTCATTACTTACAGCAGTAATAATGTCAGTGTTGCCACTGTTAATGAGAGCACAGGTGAGGTATCGATCATCGGTGCAGGCTCTGCCATCATCACGGTCAATATAGAAAATATTGGCCGTGACAGTTATGTGCTCAGTGTTGAGCGAGCGGCGTTACTCACGTTTAGTTACAACGCGGGCAATGTGTTTAGCGTGAGTCGTTTTGTATCGCCCTTTAGCCGGACGATTGATGGCAATTCAGGTGGCGGTGTTATTATTTACTCGGTTCAAAATCCGTCTACGGGCAGTGTGGCGAGCATTGATCCTGATACAGGTTTAATTAGTTTGCAGGGCAGCAATATTGGTGAAGCGGTGCTCACCGCCCGTGTTGCGCAAAGTGAAAACTATCAGGCGGCTTCGGCTAGTTTTACGCTGGATGTTACAAATCTTGCACCACAAAACCCAGATAATTTAACCTTTACCACGACACCGGTAAGCGCGCTAACAACCGACGGCAGTTTTACCCGGCTGGCGACATCTAATGGCGGCGTGGGTGATTTAACTTATGCATCGTCAGATACGTTTATCGCAACCGTTAATTCGGTGTAATGCTGGGCTGTTTTAATGCGTTGCGTAGTAACCATAAAATATCCATTGCGCTATCAAGTTCAATAATCGGTTTGTTTGCTTTTTGATGAGTAGTATTTGAATTAATGTAAAAACCCGAGCCAGGACGGGAGTGTAATAATCCTGAGGCAACTAATCTGTCGTAAGCCTGAACGGTGGTAAACCGACTGACATTATGGGTGACACTAAAGTTTCGAATTGATGGCATTCTGCTGCCGTTACGTAATGCCCTTGCATTAATCAGCTTCGTAATGCCAGCAATAATTTGTTCAGTAAGCGGGGTATCATCGCTTTTTTCTATCGTGATTAATTTCATTGTTATCATTAAATTGTATAGGGTGGACTACCGGTACAGTACGAGAACTATCAGCCAAATTGTACATGTATTGTCATTCCGTTGCTGGTTACTCTACCTTCTCAGGAGGTAGTGTGCAATGCAAAATAAAAGTCGTGCTAGTTTACAAAATAAAAATGAAATTCAAGGTGTGTTATGGGGCATTATGGCAGTGGTGGCGTTTAGCGTTACATTGCCCGCTACGCGTTTAGCGGTGGCCTATATTGACCCAACAGTAGTAGGTGTTGGGCGTTCATTCTTTGTTTCATTTCCGGCAATTGTAGGTGCCATTTTGCTGAAGCAAAAACCATCATATGGTTTTTGGATAATGGCGATGCTTGGTAGCGGGCTGGTTATGGTATATTTAATGCTGAGCCGTGAAGGACATCTGCAAACCAGTGAATTTATTCTGTTAGGCGCGTCTATATTATGTGCAATTGGCTATGCACAAGGAGGCAAACTGGCGCATGAGATGGGTGGGCTAGCAGTAATTTGTTGGGCACTGGTTTTATCTGCACCGGTTAGCTTTAGTATTATAATAACGAAAGCTGAATTTATTTCAACTGAGGTTTTTTTTAAAACGCCATGGCAAGCATGGCTAAGCTTTTTTTATCTAAGCATAATCAGTCAGTGGATTGCGTTTATTATGTGGTACAAAGGTTTAGCGTTGGGAGGTGTGGTGCGGGTAAGTCAGGTGCAATTAGTGCAGCCCTTTTTTACATTAATTGTGTCGGCTGTTATGTTGGATGAGTCCATTTCAGTATTAATGATTGTATTTGCTATTGCTGTAGTTATTACGGTTGGTGTTGGTCGTAGAATGCCGGTGAGTGTTATTGATTAGTTATACATAGAAAAAATAAAACAGAAATAAAATAGACACCCATAATAATAGAAGGCTCATATTAACACTAAGCCTTTGTTTTTATTAAGTTCTAATTATGGGAACTCTCGTTTATTTTTTCCACATGGGCGTTTACTGATGCGGGCATTTGATTTTAAAAGAACGGATAAGCTGGTTATGCAATATTTCATTGTAAATGAAATGTTTATTCTTCTAATGACTGCGCTTTATGTCATGATATCTGAGCTATGGATGAGTTAAAAAATTAAGAAATAATAATTTGTCTCTGGATTTAGAATAAGTAAACAATGCGGCCTGTGGGTTATCGGGGGCGTTTTTTATATCAAAGCAGAGTAAGTAATTATTCTTCGTTTTTTCATAGTTTAAAATTTTCGGTAATACAGGCCTAAATACAGAGGCCGGACAGCTATGGGCACTGCGAATGTCAATATTTTTTATCATCTTCATATTGTCTTCTGGACTCTGTTGATTAATTAGGTCAGGATTAATTAGGTCTGAGTTAAACGGGCCCGGGCAACGATCATGATTGTTATTTTCAAAACAGCTCATCAATTCAGCTAAGACAAATCCGCTGCCATAAAGAATCCCGGGTTGAGGGCGGGTATTGATTTCATTCAGAGAGATTATTTCTGCAGAAGAAATACTAAACGGGCTGCATCCACCGCTAGTATGTTCGATAATATTTATGTAATAAAATGCACCTTTCTTGATGCTGGGTTGCTCTTCAATGTCTGATAACGACTTATGTGACATAAGGTTTTTATTGATCAGTAGCTTTTGTCCGGTCTCTGATACAAGCGTGATTTCCTCATCTTTTATGGCTGTTATTTTTACAATTTCCTGATGTTCGATAAATTGGCAGTTACCACCTACAACCTGAATGGTGCAGCTGGTTAACAATGAATATAGTGTGATGATGAAGGGCAATGTGATGATTTTATAATGATGGAGTATAGTCATGCTTATGTCTGCTGAAGTGATGACGTGCCTGTCAATTAATCTATATTAGCAGCTTTACACTCGGAGTAGATGTGTTTTTGAATGAAAATTATCAGATGATAAACTGGGATTTAATTATTTTTAAATATGTTGGCACTCAGTTATTAACTGGGAATGCTTAACCGGTGTTTTCTAAATCACATATTTAAAAGGGTGTGTTATTTGTCTTCTTCCGGTGAGCAGAGACAATCAATCAGCCTCTGTACCTGTTGGGCGCAGCAGCCGCTACCCATTGTGGCGTAGGTTTGTTTCTTAACTTCATCAACTGTTGTCGCACCATTTACAATTGCATTGATAATATCAATTTTTAGCACTTCATTGCATGTGCATAAATTACGGCGTAAATTTTTCCTGAGAATAGGTGGAAGTTTATCAACAGGGTTTGTAGTGGAGCTAGTTTTCAAAATATAAATACGCTTTACAAAAATATAAAAACAGAGACGATGAAGGAATGCCGAGTTAGAAAATAATATCATATCTAACTCAGCTCTATAGATGTTTTTAATTAAATTATGTTGTGGGAGTGCTTTTCTAAAAAAAGGTCTGGCTACGTTATTAGCATGTCAATATTAAATATGCCTCAGAAAAGCACGTAATCTTACCGGTGATACCGGTTTATGAAGCATGGGTATATTCTCATTTTCGACGGCCTTCAGATGTCCGGGGTTAATATCACCTGTAACGATAAGTGCGGGTAATTGCTTATTGAAATGATTTCGCACGGCTTTAATGGCATCAATTCCGGTTTTATCTTCATCAAGTTGTAAGTCACTTATAATGACGTCGAATTTACAATCTGTAGTTAAAAGCATTTCCATAGTTTTGGATAAATTGTCCCTGACGTCTGTTTGGTAACCCCAGTTTTCCAGCAAAAGTCGCATGGCGTTGGCAACATCAATATCATCTTCAATAACTAGTACGGATGTATCTGTTGAGACCACGTTATAACTGCCCGTATCAGAGCGTTCGGCCTGCTCGTACTGGCTTTCTCCTTTTGGCACTTTAAAATAAAACCGGGAGCCTTTTCCGGGTGTTGAATCAAGATTAATTGTACTTTCGATAATAGGCATAATGCGTTTAACGATAGACAGACCTAGCCCAAGCCCATGTCGGCGACTGGAGGTTGCCGGGTTGTTGATTTGGTAAAACTCGGAAAATATTTTCTGTTGCTTATCACTGTTTATGCCCATGCCGGTATCAATAACTTCAATGGTTATGTGCTCGTTGTTCGCCTGTAGTTTGATTTCGATGTGGCCTTTTTTGGTGTACGATAATGCATTTGAAATAAGGTTACGTAATACCTGCTCTATTAAATTTTCATCAGAATACACCCACATAGATTCAGTTGGCCATACCAGTGATATTTGTTTGTGGCTATTGAGCTCGTTTACAACCGGCTGGTAATCATTTTGCAATCGTTTCACCATATTCGCTAAATTAAAATGATGATGACAGGCTTCAATTGCACCGGCATCCAGCTTTGATATATCTAATAGCGAGTCCAGTAGCCCCTGCAGATTTTCGATGGTTTTATGGCTGCTATTAATTATGTCGGTTATTTGTTGTAATGCGTTTTTTTCGAAAGCCGTATCAGAATGCTCGGTATTACTTAAAGATTTAACTTTATCTTTTAATAAACCATTATATAAATTTAATGCATGAATTGGCTGCCTCAAATCATGACTCGCTGCGGCTAGAAACTGTGTTTTAGCTGTGCTGGCCTCGAGTGCAATACCCCGTTGGCATTGTGCTTCATTGAGTAGGTCTTCATTTTGATGGCGTAAAGCAAGCGACTCTAACAGGGTTTTATTTATGTAGCGACCGAAGATGGTTAAGGAAATTAAATATCCCAGACTCATAATGCCTACCAGTATTGAATTAGTATTTCCCTGTGAAATAAACATCAGACTTATGGGTAATATGGAGGCGGGAAAATACGCATAAAATGCACTTAGATAAACCGTGACCGCACTTACTGAGCCTGCGCCCTTGAGTATAATGACAAGTAAAATAATTAACTGATACTCGACCTGCCCGGGTACAAAAAATAACACACCGGCACTGCCCCACAATAAACCGGATACGCTAGAATTAAATGTAAATATATACATTTGCCATTGCTTGTTTTTTTGCTGTGGAATATATTTAAAAATAAAAATATATAAAAAACGTAAGAACATTACCACAAACATGCAAACAGCCCAGATACTAATTGCCGTATGGTTTACCCAGGGCCAGTACATCCAGACAAGCGCCAGTACCAGAGGAATATTAATTAGCAGCATGACCGGTATCTGCTTAAACAGTATTTTTACCTGATCCTGACGAACTGATTTTGAGTGAGAATTATCTGTTTTCATAAGTTTAGCCGGGGTGAACCCCGGCTTAAATTAAGGCTAATTAAAATGCCTTTTTATTATTGAAATGTTGGTTCGCGTTAATAACTCCACGTGATATATAAAGTAAACCAAACAGTAATAACATCAGTATATTAAATGAACCACTAGAGCTGCCGCCATTGTTGTTCTGCTGATTATCATCAAGTGAAGTATTGTCCGCGTTGCCATCGAGGGTGTCCTTAAGTGTTGCACCAATGAATATGGCCTTGCCCTTAATATCGTTGAATCCCTGTAGTGATACCGGCATGACATTGCTTTGAAAAAGCGGCTGCGGTTGTGCCAGCTCAGGTGAAATTTTTAATGCGGCAAAGTTGGTTGGTATACCCAGCCCGCCACCGATTACATCAGGAATTAAGCCGTATAGTCTCATCTGCAACATGGTTTCCTGTAGCACGGTACTGATGTTTATTTTGGTATCATTCATAAAGCGGTTTTCAGATAGTTTATAAGTCGGTGAGATACTCACTCCACCTTGTGGCTGAATAATTTCAACAGACAGGCCGATGGCAAACGTCACGCTGGATACGGGCTTAAATTCTGTTTCACCATCGAGTCTAACCATTACCTGTGGTGTGAAGTTTAGTGTCACCTGCATATTAGGATCAAAACTCAAATGCTGATCAAGGCTAAAGAAAGCGGAGACATCAATATCAATTGCATTCAGTTCAACCGCTGCGACCGGATCAAGATCACCGAGTTTTGTTTTAACAATGGGGCCTTCCCAAACCACACCCAATGGCACACCAAAAATAAGTGACATGACATCCAGGTCCAGATCCATGCGGAAGAAATCGTTATCCTGCATACCATCTGTTATTACCGGCCAGGTTAAGCGGCTGCCATCAGTCAGGCCAGCGAAAACAGGACGCGTACCGGTTGGGACAGTGTTGTGAATAATGCCATCCGCATCAATAAACTCACGTAGTGGCACACAATCACCACAGTTATAATTATCTCCGACCGGCGTATTTAGCTCTGCTGTCGATAAAGCCATGCTGGCAAAAGAGACGCTCGGTACACCGGGGATTGGGTTAATGCCGGGGACTACAAATTGTTTTTCCAGCACGCTGCCAGAGAAAAGCGGTAAGGTGAGTTCTTTAATGCGAATATCAATGCCGGCTGGGGAGAAGTTGGCGCCTAACCATTCTGAATCGGCAAACCTGACAATGCCATCAATGGCCGCATTACCGACGCTGGTATTGCGACTGTCTGCCGTATAAACCGTCTCGCCACCCCGTAGTTGTTCACCTGTTGCGTAATCTACATTCGCGTATTTTGTAAAGACATCCACCTTTCCAAACATGAAAGAGCCAAAGGAAAAATCAATATTGGGAAAACGTGATTTAAGTTTGTACTGGGTATCATCAGAGCTAAAGGCGGTATCGATGCGAATGATTTCGCCAACCGGGGTAAAGTCTACATCTGAACCAATGCTGGCCTGTCCACCAATATTTACATCGACGGTGCCCGGGTCCAGAATATAACCGCCTTCTATACCCGCCTGAATATCCATTGAGTAATGCAGCTCCATACCAATATCATAGCTGCGAGTTGCGGGTTCCGTGGGTAATGGCCCTATACCCGCCCCCACATCTTTTATCCAGGTTTTACGATAGTCGCCTAAGCTGTTATTTACACAGTTTTTCCAGCCTGTTTTAAGTGGAAGGGTGCAGTATTTATAACGAATCTCACCGTTAATACATTCAGTGGTTGACGGCGTAATGGTGGTTAACTTAACCCCGGCGACACGCAGGGTGTAACTGTATCCCAGACAGGTATCCATTGCGGTTCGCCAGATAACTTGCAGCGTAGATACCGGTAGCGTATCCGGGGTTTTTCGAATTTGTCCTCTTACGGTATCGGGTATTTGTTCATTAATAAAATGGGTTTTAAAAAGATGGGGCTCAAGCTCACTTCCATTAAACAGGCTTTGGCCTGTACTACTAAACCGTACTGCATCATCGGTATTAATTGCCTGTGCATTATTGAAAGTAAAGGCGAGTACTAAAATTAATATTTGATACTGGTGTGAAATTAAATGATTCATGTCCGTATTTCCTTTTTCATGTAAGCAATGTTATTCAATAGCTATAATGATATTATCCGGGTATGCGATGTTTTAACCATTCTACTTAAGTCGGGAATTTTATAGACTTTAGTCTGTACTGCTGAAAAGTAGAATTCATTTAATACATGGATCTATCAATGAAAATACTGCTTGTCGATGATCATACATTATTCAGAGACGGTATAGCACATGTGCTGCAGGCGCTTGCAGAAGAAATGGATATACGGCAGGCCTGTAATGGTAGTGAAGCGCTGCGGATGGCCGAAGAGCATGCGAATCTTGAGCTGGTTTTGCTGGATCTTAACCTGCCAGACCAAAGTGGCTTTGATATCCTGAGTCATTTTTCTCAACATTATCCAACCCTGCCGGTCATTATTATAAGCGCCAGTGAAGAACACAGTGATATGCGTCAGGCAATACAGCAGGGAGCCATGGGCTATATTGGAAAGGGCAGCAGTAGTCAGGTTATGCTGAATGCCATTCATCTGGTTATGGCGGGTGAAATATATATGCCAGCCAGCCTGATACAAAGTGCATCACAGCATAATGAATCTCCCGCACATCGACTGACCCAGCGACAAAAAGAGGTGCTTGAATTAATGGATCTGGGTTACGCGAATAAACTGATTGCAGATAAATTAAATATTACAGAAGCGACAGTTAAGATGCATGTTACGGCATTGTTTCGCGCGTTGCAGGTGACTAACCGCACACAGGCGGTGCTTAAGGCTCAGAAAATGGGTTTGGTTAAACGGGCTTAAGAAATATAAACTGATATTTAAGTTTTATGTATGGTTATCTGTGCTGTAGTGCCCATGTTTTTTCTTGCGCTCAGCTGTAACTTAATATTGTTTATATCCGCAAGCTGCCGAGCAATGCTTAAGCCAAGGCCGGTGCCACCGGTTGCAGAATTACGTGATTGATCTAACCTGTGAAAAGGCCTGAATACCGCTTCAAGCTGATCTTCCGGGATCCCGTTTCCTCTGTCATTTATAGTGATTATTATCGCTGCCGTATTACAGGTATAATCAACATCCACTGAATGCCCTTCGCCATAACGTACCGCATTTTCTAATAAGTTAACAATAATTCGGCGTAGTGCCATAGGGTTAGTTATGACCTGACATTTATCCTTTGCGTGCCAGTTAATTTCTGCGCCACCCCGCCGTGCGCAGCTGACAATATCTTCCAGCATATTGTCGATATCAATATTTTGTTGTTCACCTTTTTCAAGATTTTTACTTAATTCAAGAAACTGACCAATGAGGCAGTTCATTTGTTCTACGTCGCGATTGATTTCATCGACTAATGTGGAATCTGTTTCTTCAAATAGCATTTCCAGTGCAAGCTGTATACGAGCAAGCGGTGTTCTAAGATCATGAGATATTCCCGCCAGTAGAGTTGTGCGATTTGTCAGTAGCTCTTTAACCTGTACCGCCATCATATTGAAACTTTTGGCAAGTGTGATCATTTCTTCAGCACCTTGCTCAGGAATGAGTTCTGCTTCTTCACCGCTTCCAATACGAAGAGCATTTTGTGATAAACGTTCTAGTGGCGTTGTTAAGTGGCGAACCAGTATGGCTGCCGTCACTAACGTTGCGATGGAACCAACAACAAGTAACAGCAATAAAACAAGAGGTGGTTTTGCATTGATATGAGTGCTTGGGAATCCCATATAAATATTATTATTGTTAACCTGTAAATTAGCCCAGTACCAGTCAATGCCATCTTTATCCTGTGATACTTTTAATGTTACTTTCTGGCCAGTACTGGATTCAATGGAAGACTCGATAAAGTAATAATAGGGAAGAGATTTAAATTTAAGGGGTTTTAAATTGTCGCCATTAGAAATACTAAGCTGATATTTATTTAATAAATAATTTTCAAAATCAGATTTTTTATCAGGGCTAACATGTGTCCATGCACGGGCACTGAATGTCATTAATGATACAAGATCATCTGCGGACTGTTTGCCAACCGGAACTAATACCAGATAGCTGATTATACTGATTGTGAAAATTAGAAAGGCGGTTGAAACAAGTGCAATGATAGTGACGGTTCGGGAAAATAAAGTTTTGGGTAATAGCATGAGTTTAATTTTTTTCCGGGTAAGGTGTGAACAGGTAACCTTCACCCCAGATTGTGCGAATATATACAGGCTTAGTCGGGTCGGGCTCAATTTTTCTGCGTAAACGTGTAATTCTTACATCAATACTTCGGTCATAAGGCTGGTGTTCAAAACCTTTTAGTAACTGTAATAATGAGTCTCTGTTTAGAACACGATTCGGATTACTGGTGAAAATATCTAATAAAGTAAATTCACCATTGGTTAGGTTGATTTCATTGTCTTCGCGAAATAACTGACGCGACTGAGATAATATGCGGAAATTACCAAATGCTTTGTTCTGTTCAGGTTCATCATTAGTTGAATGCTGAGGATGGCTACGTCTTAAAACTGAGCGTATGCGTGCGAGTAGTTCTCGTGGGCTAAAAGGTTTAGCTAAATAGTCATCAGCACCCACTTCAAGGCCAACAATCCGGTCAACTTCATCACCACGTGCAGATAAAATAATGATAGGTATATTGGCTTTTAGTCTAATTTGTTTTGCTAATGTCAGGCCGTCATCACCGGGTAGCATAAGATCTAAAATAATCATATCGGGAGTGGTTTTGTTTAAAAATTCATGCATTTCACTGCCATCACTAGCACATACAGGTGTATAACCATTTTCTGTCAAGTAGCGTTTTAGTAGATCGCGCAGGGCTTTATCATCATCTACGATAAGAATTGTTTCCAGTTCTGGTACTGAGTCGGTCATAAAATCACTTTTGTAACAATTTGTTACATATTCACGAATTACTGAAATAGCAGAGAAACACATTTGCTTCATGCTGGTATCACGAAAGGCAATACTAATGCTACGGCACTGATTAATTTAGTTAAGTAACGGCCTTAATCTCAATACTAAACTGGAATAAAAACTATGTCATTTACTTCAATCAAAAATTTAATAATAAAACCAGCAGCCATAACACTTAAAAGTCTGGCATTGGTAGCTGCAGTCAGCAGCATAAGTGGTTCGGCATTTGCTAATCCTGATATGAGGGGGCAGCCAATGGATAAGGCGACCATGATGGAAATGCAGAAAGTGATGAAGTCAGATATGTCAAAGATGAAACCGGATTTACAGAAGCAGGTTAAACAGTTGTCTAAGCCGACTAAAAAAGCACTTATGAATATTCTATCCGGCCATAGTCGCCGTAGTCAGACGCTTAGCTTACGTCAGGTGATGCATGAAGTCCTGGCGGATTATCAAAGTATTATTTCCGGTATTGCAACGGAAAATAATGCACAGGCTGCTGATGCCGCTCGTCGGTTGGCAAATCACCGTTTACCGGTTGGTGGATTGATTCCTTATCTGAAAAAACAGGATGTAAATGACGGCAAGTTAGCAACACTGGTTGGGTTTAATGACCTTGTAGAGGGTAATGCACTGAGGCTTGCAGATGCGGCAGATAAAGGCAATACAAGTAAAGCGGCAACATATATAGGAAAGATAGCTGAAGGTTGTGTCGCATGCCATCAGGTATTCCGTGGTCAGCCGGGTGTATCAAATCGTTTACGTTAATCAATTTCGAATATAAATAATTTATAAGAGGACTCGATAGATGAAAAAAATATTAGTAAAAGTCGCCACATTAAGTGCGCTGGCCGGTTGTACTGTAAATGCATATGCAACCAATGGTGATCAGATGATAGGTGTTACCGCAACGCAATGGGGTATGGCAGGTGCTGTTACTGCAGCACCACAGGATGCGGGAACAGTGCTCACTAATCCAGCGGGATTATCGCTGTTAGATATTGAGGAGGTTCGGGTTGATATGGGCTTTGGTTTTTTAAACCCTCCACGAACGGCAAACGGTAATGAAAGTGATTCAAATTTATACATGATACCTTCCGGAGCGATTGCGTTTAAAATTAGTGACAAAGTCACTCTGGGTATGGGCATGGCTGGATTGTCAGGAATGGGCGTTGATTTTTCAGACATTTTGCCAGCGGCTCCAGGAAGTCAGAATGTCGTAACCACTAAACAGTTTTATAAAATATCACCGGGTTTTTCATACCAGGTGAATGACAAACTGGCTTTAGGTGCTGCGTTTAATATTGATTATCAAAGTTTGTCTATTGATAACTCGCAACTACATTTGCCACAAAATCAGGTGTATGGGTTTGGCTTATCATTGGGCATGATTTATAAATTTAATAATGCAATGCAGTTTGGTGCTTCGTATATAAGTCAGCAATCTATGGGGGCGTTTGACTGGAATACAACAGCCGGTGCCTATTCAATGACATTAGATGCGCCACAAACACTCAGTTTGGGGATTGCATATCAAACAACGGCAGGGTTGCTTGTTGAAGCGGATGTAAAATACATCGGATTTTCTGACGTTTTAGATGAGGTGGATTTCGATACGCCGGCAGGCCCGGGTAAGATGAATTTTGGCTGGGATGATCAGGTAGTACTAGCGCTGGGTGTACAGAAAAAAATCAGTGATAAAACAACATTAAGAGCCGGCTTTAACTATGGTGAGTCACCAATCGGTGCGGAAGATGTTGATAATAATATTGGTTCTTTAGCCATTACTGAAAGTCATGTTTCATTTGGTGTAACCCGCAAGTTAGCCAAGCGGATTGAAGGTTCTTTTTCATATCTACATGCATTTAATAATACGCTCACATCCAATAGCGGCTCAGGAAATGTCATTGAACTTGAGCAAAACGTAATTAATTTTCAAATAACATACAAAATGTAAATCAGGAGAAATATTATGACTATAGATAGAATCGTTCATCTTGTCGCAGGTACCATGATAATGGTTAGTATTGCACTTTCACTATTTATTCATCCGTACTGGATAGGGCTGGCAGGATTTGTAGGATTTAATTTAGCGCAAAGTGCAATCACAAACTTTTGCCCGTTATCAAGTGTATTGAAAAAAACAGGTGTTAAAGAAGGTAAGTGTTGCTAAGAAAAATTTGACAGGAAGATTAATGTTAGGAGACAGGTTAAAACTAACAGCCATAATTCTCTGGTGTTTAACTGCAGTTATTGCGGTTTACCTTATAAGTATTTAGGTGCGCTGGAGAATTATGTCTGATTTAAAATTAAACAGGAGTTAAAAATGTGTAAATTATGCTGGATATCGTTACTTGCTGCATGTGTTCTTATTGCTGCAATGGTATTTAAGTTTGTTATCTCAGGTGAAACCATAGAAGCTAAAGATGGCAGGTTATCATTACAGTTAGAAGCAGGAGAAAGGGATCTTGTGTTGGAAGAAATGCGTATGTTTCTGAGTACGGTGCAAAATATAATTGATGCGGCTAATCGAAATGATTCAGCTGCAATTGTGTTAGCTGCAAGAAGCGTGGGTGGTGCGGCTCAGAAAGCTGTGCCTGGCTCATTAATGAAAAAGTTGCCGCTGGAGTTTAAAAAATTAGGATTTGATACACATTCCAGATTTGACCAGTTGGCATTAGATGCTGAAGAGTTTGGTGATAGTGCAACCAGCTTGAAGCAGTTAAGTGAATTAATGCAGAACTGTGTCGGGTGTCATAGTGCTTACCGGATTGATACTGTATCTGTCCAGTGATTATCTATGTTGTTTTGATTGTGAGGATTACAAAGTTGTATGAGGGTATAGCGCTTAATATAAGCCGTAAACTCATATTTCTTTGTAATGCCTGAAACGATAGTTGAGATGCTTATGGAATAATAAGCATCTATAATACAATCAACCTCAGGGATAATAATTGACTGTATATACAACAGGTGTTTATCATGGCTAATAGAAATGATTGAAAGCCCCCGGTTCTAAAAACCAAATATCAATGCTTAATAAAACTAAAGTGAAAATCATGTCAAATAAAAAACAACAGCTATCGGAATATGCAGTGTGGGACTCTAGTGTCCGTATTTTTCACTGGGTAAATGTGCTGTGTATTATTGGACTGCTTGCTATTGGCATAGTCATTTTAAATGCGAAGGCACTTGGCGTAACAACTGACGGTAAAATTTTGCTAAAAACATGGCATGTATACGTAGGTTATGTATTTGTCGCTAATTTGACATGGAGAATAATATGGGGGTTTATTGGGAATTATTATGCAAGATGGAAAAATGTATTGCCTTTCGGAAAACAATATAAATCTCAGTTAAATCTTTATATGTCAGGAAAAAAAGAAAATAGAAGTGTAGCCTTTTTAGGGCATAATCCGCTGGCACGAATTATGGTTTTTCTATTGTTTATACTATTAACCGTTCAGGGAATCAGCGGTCTTATATTGGCTGGAACTGATGTTTATATGCCGCCGCTTGGAAATGCTATGGCCGAGTGGGTAAGTGAAGATAAGGCCCAGGTAGAGTTGGTTAAGCCTTATTCAAAAGTAAATGTAAATGCGAATAGCTATAAAGAAATGCGGGCATTTAGAAAGCCGGTTATTAATACTCACTATTATGTGTTTTATATCCTGTTGGCTTTTATTGTTCTGCATATATTCGCGGTGGTTTATACGGAAATTAAAGAAAGAAATGGTCTGGTTTCAGCAATGTTTTCGGGTAAAAAAGTGTTTTCTGAAAAACCGGTTGATCATGA
>CAZHEA010000067.1:17152-17508 GCA_964531165.1 uncultured Thiotrichaceae bacterium | reverse complement strand
TTTCCTGATCGACCAGGGTTTCATCAACCTGACCACAGTAATGACTGCGCATAATGTTTTCCAGTTTGTAATATCATCAAAACCCCGCTGAACAACGCAATAAAATCGTCACGATTAAATTACCCGCAGGGCGAAAAGCCCGCTATTATAATGCCTTGGGGATCAGCTGCCAAACCCGGTGACGCATTTAGTCATAAATTAACCATAATAATTTAAAAAGGCTTATTTTGGACGCACAAAAATCGATCTTAATTACCGGCTGCTCAACCGGCATCGGCTTCTATACCGCGCAACATCTACACAATCTGGGTTATCAGGTCTTTGCCAGCGCCCGAAAGTCAGAAGATGTAGAGCAC
>CAZHEA010000067.1:0-17142 GCA_964531165.1 uncultured Thiotrichaceae bacterium | reverse complement strand
CACTTAAAGCAATTAGGGCTGAATAGCCTGCAACTAGACCTGAATGACTCACTGTCGATTAAAAATGCGCTGGTGCGGATTCTGGATAAGACCCATGGTGAGCTTTACGCATTATTTAATAACGGCGCTTACGGGTTAGCAGGAGCGGTGGAGGATTTAAGTCGAGATGCATTGCGCGCACAATTTGAAACTAATTTATTCGGCACCATGGAGCTCACCAATCTGGTGTTACCTGTTATGCGCAAACAGGGTTACGGCCGCATTATCCAAAACAGTTCAGTCTTAGGTTTTGCCGCCATGCCCTATCGGGGAGCATACAACTGCAGCAAGTTTGCACTGGAAGGTATTAGCGACACATTACGTCAGGAATTAACCGGCACCAATATTTTTGTCAGCTTAATTGAGCCCGGCCCGATAATCAGTGACTTTAGAAAAAATGCTCTGAAAGCATTTAAAAAATATATAAAGGCTGAAACCAGCATCCACAAAGCGCAGTACGACTCTATGCAGGAGCGATTAAATAAAGAAGGGCCGGCTGCACCATTTACACTCGGGCCCGAAGCGGTATGCGAAAAAGTTATTCACGCACTGCAATCTAAAAAGCCAAAGATACGTTATTACGTAACCAAGCCAACTTATATAATGGGTTATTTAAAGCGAGTTTTAAGCTCAGGTTTAATGGATAAGGTTTTGATTAAAGCCGGGGGCGGAGGTAAGCGCTAAGATGGAACATCTATTTTAGGGCCAGCCTTTAGCTCGTGACAAATTATGCAATTCTTCACGAGTTAAAGCACCATCCTGTATTTCAATATTTAAAACGTTAAAATATTAGTATCCAGATGTTCCAGTGCATCATCATATTTTTTACGTGTAGTATCGCGCACCGGCTTACCTAAGTAAAAACCCTGCACATAATCTGCACCAAAGCGTTTTAACATTTCTAATGTCGCCGCATCCTGCACATATTCTGCTGTGATTTTTTTATCCAGGGTTTTAGCAATTTGAATCATGGATTTCACCATTGCCTGATCAACCGGATCTTTCACCATATCAGTAATAAAATCACCATCGATTTTTAAGATATCAACCGGCAGACGTTTTAAATAATTAAACGAACTGAAACCCACACCAAAATCATCCAGTGCAAACTGACAGCCTAATGCGGATAATTCACTAATGGTTTTACTGGCTTTTTCAATATGGCGCACCGCGGTTTGTTCGGTTATTTCAAAAACAATATGATCGGTATCCACTTCATACTGAGAAATATAGCGCTGTATTTTTTCAATTAAATCATTGGCCTCAAATATTCTGCCGGAAAGATTGATCGACAGATAAACATCTCGCCCATCGGCTTTAAACTCCGAAAGTTTTCGCAGCGCATTCCGCACTACCCAATAATCGATATCTATGGCCACACCAAGACGCTCAGCCGCAGGTAAGAATGCATTCGGATGAATTGTTTCTTCTTCTGTTACCATCCTTAACAACACTTCATAATGCTCCTGCTTATCACCATGCAAGCTGACAATAGGCTGATAAAACAGAGTGAAATAATCATTTTGAATAGCATCGCTAATTCGTTTCGACCAGCTGATATCCGCGCTTTTACGCAACTCTTCCTGTTCAGACAAATCAAACATATGATAGCGATTGCGGCCTTCAGACTTCGCATGAAAGCACGACATGTCTGCCTGTGAAAAAACTTCTTCTGCGGTAAAGCTATCACTTTCAATTAACACTACACCAATTGAGCAATATATATTAAATGCCTGGCCAGCCTCTACAAACACAAACTGCTGCATGGCTTTAAGTATTGACTCGGCAATAATGCGTGCATCACGCTCCTTAATTGATTTAGCAATAATCGTAAACTCATCGCCTCCGAATCTTGAAATAACATCATCGGTACGAATACGATTTTTAAGCAAATCAGCTACCTGCTTTAATAATCGATCACCTGCAGCATGCCCTAAATTATCATTAACATGCTTAAACTGGTCCAGATCAATAAACAGCAACGCACTACTGTCACCTTCATCAATCGTCCTCTGCACTTCCTGTTTTAACTGAATGTTAAAGTTATGTTTATTCAGCAAGCCGGTTAATGCATCATAGTTAGCCAGCTTTCTTAATTCTTCATCACGGCTTTTAAGTGCCTTTATGGTTGTATTAAGTGCTGTGGCAATAGCCACAATTTCCTCATCACCTTCACCATCCACATGTACATCAATTTCACCATTGGCCAGGCGTTCTAACGGCTTTTGCATATTCGTTAACGGACGTAATGAACGTTTAATTAATATCCTCCCAAAAAAAGCCGCTATAAAAAACAATGCAGCTACCGCCAGACTACCAATAAAAATATTCTTTTTTAATTTATTCTGATACTGACTAAAATCCAGGCCCAGCTCCAGATAGCCAATTATTTTATAGTTTTCAACTGAATCTTCTTCGAGATCAAAATCCATCATGCTCTCTGAACGAATTGAACGGGTAACAATGGGGGCAGCCACCTGAAACAATGACAGACTATCATCAGCAGATTGAATAAAAACAGGTTGACTGGTATCGATATTTAAACGCAACTTTTCAATAATGGCAGAACTTAATTCCGGAATTTTGACGCCTCTGATTTTAGTTGTTGCATAAGATGCTATTATCGAATTTTTATCCGCTTCATAATATCGCAAATAAGAAACCTCAGGGAAACGGCTCACCTGCTCTTCAATTGACTGAAATAAAAACTCATCGTTAGCCGCGTATAACGGTGTACCTAACTCATCCAGCTTTGCCACCCAGTCAGTTGCCTGCTGTGAAAAGTTATCTGCTATGACTTTATTCGAGCTCCACCATAAACCGGCCACACCCAGAATATAAACCACCACACTCCAGATAAGTAACAACCAGATAATACGATTAACCAAACTGGTATTTTTACGTCGCGAAAAAAGCGCCGTACGACGCAGTAAACTTTTTACCGGTGGCGTAGTCACATGTTCTTTATCATCATCGCGAACACCCGATTTCAAAGTACTTCTTAACGTCTGGGCAGAATTCCAGCCCTGCTCAAGAACATCCTTGCCCTGTTCAGATTTAGTTTTCATTTACGAATTCCTTATACTCATCAGGTATTGTCAGATTAAACTGCCGTGCAATGTTCTTATTTATACCCATCGTATGACCTAAAACCGGCAACACACTGACACCCGGAATAGTTGTTTTTCCTGCAGATTCTGACAGCCGTTGCAACACACCATTTGCAATCATTTTCAAATCAGGTGACACATATAAAAAACCGCCAAAGGATAACAACTTCGGACTAAAAACCACAATCTGCCGACCACGTCTTGAAGAATACGCCATTACATCTTTTAATGCTTTGGCACTGAGGATGCGGTTATCCGGTAAGATCCACTGCCCAGCCACATCCGACTTTAACTTTTTGCTTTTGTAAATAAACCCCTTATCCGTATCGACTTGTTCAATAATTAATTCTATACCCTGTGATTTTGCCGCACGTCTGGCTCTTTGCAGAAATTGCTGTAAGTTTTTGCCGGTAATAATTGCCACTTTAGATAATCCGGGGGAAAGTTTTTTCCAGTCTTTAAACAACTTTTCTGGCGAAGGCAGTGCACTGACACCTTTGACATTATCCTCAGATATTTTTTCATGACTGATGACCTGCGTATAGACTATCTGCTTATCTTTAAAACCCTTAACCGCATTGAGCGCCTTGAGCCCGATAGCGACAATTTGTATTGTATTAGACGCTTTAATATCTTCTATCACTGCACGATCCTGTGCAGGTAAACCAGATAAAATAATTTGAACCGCATGCTCGCCTAACTCGGCACGAATATAGACAGCAACCTTTTGATACGCTTTAGATGAACTACTTAATAACAGCAGCACATCTTGCTGTTGAGGCACTTCCAGCACCGGCACTTTTTTTTCAATGGCAACAGGCACAACAACTGCTTCTGGAACAGATTCAGGCTTTATTGATTCAGGTGTTTTTTTAATCTGGGAGCTACAGGCACTCAGTAAGAAAAAAACAACTGTTAGTATAAAAAAACGTGCATCAATTTTTAACATCATCATTTATTCGCACTTCATATTAAGAAGACAGACCATTTACAGCCGAACATTGTCTGTTATGGCTATCAGTCTTTCATGTTTTCAGTAGCAAGTATGAAGCCAAAAACCTTATTACTCGACCAGAGCACCTAACTCACTATAAATGTTTTTGCAAAAGCAATCATTTAACCAGTTCAACTAATTCGACAATTTAGCTTACGATGATTTAACACCTGAAATTTATTTCGGGTTGTTTCCAGCACGCTGCGATCCATATCAGTCAATACAACTCCGGGCCCCGTTCCTACACTTCCCAGAATATTACCCCACGGATTCACCACCATGCTATGCCCATAAGTCTGGCGGTTATTGACATGGTATCCCCCCTGAGCTGCCGCAATCACATAGCACTGATTTTCAATTGCCCGTGCACGAATTAACGGTTCCCAGTGCGACTGCCCGGTAAAAGCAGTAAAGGCAGAGGGTATTGCACAAATTTCCATACCCAGATCAACCATTTTTCGATATAGCTCGGGAAACCTCAGATCATAACAAACACTCAAGCCCAGTTTACCCAGCGGTGTATCGACGACGACGACCTTCTCACCCGCGACGGTGGTTGCTGATTCGTGATAGGTTTCATTATTCTCTTCAATCAACACATCAAACATATGAATTTTGTCGTAACGCGCCACCTGCTCGCCATCACTGTTAAATAATAAACTACTTGAATAAGCCCGGGATTCTTCATCGCTTTTAATCGGAATAGTACCGCCAACAATCCAGGCATTATTTTTTTTCGCCTGCGCACTCAAAAATGCCTGCACCCGGCCTTCATCAATGATCTCTGCATTAGCCACTCTGTCGGCATCATCCATTGGCATTTGCGAAAAATTTTCAGGCAATACGATTAACTCAGCTGACTGACTCGCTGCCTGCTCAATTAACTTTGCGACTTCATCCAGATTGGCCTGTATATTCGGCCCGGAGGCCATTTGTATTGCGGCTAATTTACTCATTTTTATCTACCGATTTTATGATTACTATATTGATTATATCCTGTGCTTCACTGCCAGGTGATACCTGGATTTTATCAGATGGCACACCCAGTGAAACAAACCAGTCTTTCAGCTCCTCCACCCATAATTCACCCTCTTCACCACCGGGATAACGCAGATCAATGGTCTGCGTTGTGTCAGCCATCCATTTTTGCATTATAGTTGAAAGTGAAGTGACTTTTAACAAGGCCTCTCCGTGACGTCGTGTATCCCATATTTCAGCACGTAATTGCACACTGACATTTTCTGAAAGTACTTTTGCAGAAAATAAAACACTGCTTGCTAGCAGCATGGCTAAAATAACTTTAAAAATCACTATCTTCCTCATCATCAGGTACCGGCACAGATAATAATTTAACGTCAGGGTCATCTATACTTCCTTTCATAGAATATTGGTATTCTGAAAGTCTGTCTGTATTGAATATTTTTTGAAAGATGTAAACTAACCCGCCAATCGCAGGCCCTGCAACCACTGCGGTACCAACTGTAACCGTGCCACCCAGATGTGGCCTTACCGTCACTACCTGATCTAGAGAATTATTCGCAATACTGAGTTTGCCTTTCATAAAAATGGTTGCAACCTTACTTTCAATCTCAAAATCATCAGAATAGATATTCTCATTTGAAAAAGTAAAGCTACCTTTCACCTTATCAAAATTAAACCCTTCTTTCACCTGATTACCGAAATCAAGAGATAGCAATGTCTTAAAGTTAAACAATCCCAGTATTCTGCCTGCACCCGCATTCATTTCTTTCATAACGCCGTCTTTTAAATTCAACTCTCCATCTCCCTGTAACTTTTTCCATTCAAACTTATAAGGTGCATCCTGCCAGTTTAAATGCAAATCGATTGTGCCGGCAGTTTCAGACAACCTGTCGGTGATTTGCATATCTTTAAATACCTGTCCTAAGTCAGAAACCGCCACATTAACGTCCAGTTTCGTTATATTGTTATTACCTCTACCCGTTAACCAACTGCCCTTTCCAGTAATCACATGATTATCACCATTAAATCTAAAGCTCTTAATTATTGATCCAATCTTACTTTTTTGAAGTTTTATACTGCTATCGTTGTAAACTGCATCTTTCCACATTAATTTATCGACATAAAAGTCAAATGATGGCAGATCACGCGGCGAAAAATCAGACGATGTCTTTGCTATTATATTTTCATGTGTTTTTTTATCTTCATTATCTGTAACGTTATCACCGATATTAAAAAAACCTGCCAGATTCAGATAATCAAGATTAACCTGTATTGGTAGATCAACATTCTCACGGGTATTAATATCCACACTGCCTTTGATATTTTTTGATTCGGCTGTAATTAATGTTTGATTTTCTAATCGATTCAACTCCAACCAGTCTTTATTTTGACGAACAAGCCTGTAATTAACATTAGATTCAGAGCCAATATTTATATCAAGTGTTATCGGATCCTTACCCACTGCCAGCTTTGATAACGGACCGGGTAAATCACTTGTAATACCATTTAAAGCAGACTGCATTTTCATTTCCACCCGGGTTTTAGCATTAACTTTATCATTGATAATATCTATATCCATATCCCAGTTAGATGCCCCATTAATATACGATGCCACTTCAGGCAACGGAGTCAACAATGCACCTGCACTAATTTCTCCGTCTAAATCAACATGGTAATGTCTTTCATTTTTTTTATTAATCGTTTTCACATTAACATTCAGCAATCGCCCTGCTGTGTTACCTGCCAGTTCTGCAGTCAGACCAAATGTTTCCAGCGTATCTCCAGCAAACCGAATCTCACCATTAATGCTTTCAAATTTATACTGCTCCTTTTCAAAACCAAGTGAACCATCCTCAAACATTAACGTCCCTCCCACTTCTGTATGAAAATCACCATACAATGGTAAAAACAATTCAAGACTCAGCTTTCCTTTACCAGAAAATGTTAAGTTATTAATATATTCAGTTACAGCATCACGCAATGAACTGCCGTTCACAAACTTTTTAACATCCTGCAGCTGCATATCCAACTTACCTTTTACATCAAGAGTCGGCGATATAAAATTATCAATATATACCGTTGTCTCTGATATTTTAGAATCGAATAATATTCCCTTACTGGCTTTGATGAACATTGTGTCATTAACAAATCTCAAATTTGCTGACACATTTTTCACCAGCGGCCAGTTCTGCAGATATTGTACATCGACATCACTAACATTAAAGTCAGCCAGAGACACACCTTCATTACCTCTAAATGGCGCGTCGCCCACATAGCCATAAAATTGATATGCACCATCAGTAATACGCCCCGACTTTAATGCAGCATCTATCCAGCTCACCGCATCCGCACCCATTACCCCAGCCGGCAAATAAAACTTTATACCTTCATATTTAGCATTTTTAAATTCACTGGTTAAATCAAGAAAAGGCCGACCATTATCCAGCATATGAAAACTCAAACGGCTTTCAGTTTCTATGTGCGGCGTTATAATTACGATCGAGTTAGAGTTCGCTTTCCAGAGTTTATTTTCATGTGAAAATTGAATAACGCCCTTTAATTTTTTTAAATCAATGCTGTTTCTAAAAAGTTTATTGAATTTTATTTCTGTATTTTTTGAATCCATTGTCAGCCAGGTTATATTATCCATGTAGGTAACTGCACCTTCTAGATTCAGCACAGCTGATGGCTCACCCTCAGGCAGCGAGAACCCGAGCTGGCTAAACTCTGTATTAATCCTTATATCCTCTATTGCGTTAAGCGGCAGTTCAATATCCAGATTTTTCAGTGCACCTGAAGGTTTATACTGTGTTAGCATTTTTAGCCAGCCAGCATCAATATCTTTACTGCTATTTAACATGCCCGCCAAATACACAAATCCGTCTATGCGTAAAAAGTCTGCCTGTAGCTTTATGGTTTGCTGGCTATTTAATACCTCTAGCATTACTGCCGCCGGTTTTAACCAGTCTATACCTTCACGTTCAACCACCAGGTCCCTGATATCCAGCTGCCAGTCATCTGCATTTTTTTCCCAGTGAACAAATGCCTCTATCCGGTCAATACTCCAGGTATTAATATCATCATCCAGATAATGTAAAGCTAAATTAGAAACCTCTATTTCACTGGTCACATCGATAATATCCAGGCCACTCCATTGCATCCAGAAACGCCCATTTATATCCGCGTTAGCAGCAACATTTATGTCACTCCAGTAATCATCAACCCAGGATGCCGCATTGATATTTTCCAGTGCCAGAAACACTTCACCATCCAAATTACTATAATCAAACAGATCTCCTTCTACTTCAATTATAAAATGTGCATATCGCCCGTAATTTGCTGGCAAGCTGGCCTTCACTTCAAACACATGTGAATCGCCGCTATTGATCAAATGAAGATTGATATTAGAGAATATTTTTACATCGTTTGAAATACGCTCATCCGTAAACTGTAGCGAACTATCAATTACTTTAAAATTTATATTATTAAAGTTTTCCTTTAGCGTTTCACTGACTTTAAATTCATACTGGTTATTAGTTGCCTGAGTGGCTTTGATAGTGGCATCAATATCTTCATGTATCACATGATTTTGAATCACCAATTGAGATTTTTTATTTATTTGAACACGAATATTTAAGCCGCTTAAACTAACTTCCCCCACCACAGGAGACATTAGCCTTAATGATTTAGCCCAATCTATACTCAGGTCAATTTCGTCAAGATGCACCAGATGATGCCTTCCATCATCATCAAAAATATTAACATCGAATAAATTTAATCGCGGTACTAGCCAATATATTTCAGCATCCATAAAGCCGACTTCCAGAGTCATGTCCATCTGCTCGGAAACGGCTTGCTGAATTGCCATTGAATAATCGGGGATAGATTTAATAGCGACACGAATCAGGGTGAAACTGATTGCCAGAAAGATAACACTTAAACCTACCAGTATAAGCACTGCATTTTTTAAGCGCCGAAGCGTGATAACTTTCTTCTTTTTATTTTTTTTTGATGACGATACAGACATTAACTATCTCAAAAACACCGCACTACATAATAACCACATCAAACTGCTCCTGAGTATAGAGTGACTCAACCTGCAATTTAATTGGCACACCAATGAAGTCTTCCAGCTCCGCCAGACTATTTGACTCTTCATCAACTAATAAATCGATAACATCCTGCGCGGCCAGCACCAGCAATTGTTTAGCCTCAAATTGACGAGCTTCGCGCAAAATTTCTCTAAACACTTCATAGCAGGCAGTCTCTGCGCTCTTGATATACCCCTTACCTTCACATGTTGGGCAGGTTTCACACAAAACATGTTCGAGACTTTCACGGGTTCTTTTACGCGTCATCTCAACCAGACCTAATGATGACACTTCGCAAACCTGCGTACGGGCATGATCTTTATCAAGGGCTTTTTCTAACGCCCGCAACACCTGCGCGCGATGGTCTTCTTCTACCATATCAATAAAATCAATAATAATAATTCCACCCAGATTACGCAGACGCAGTTGTCTGGCAATAGCATGTGCAGCTTCAAGGTTGGTCTTAAAAATCGTTTCTTCTAAATTTCTATGGCCGACAAACGCGCCGGTATTCACATCTATTGTGGTCATCGCTTCGGTTTGATCAATAATCAGATAACCTCCGGATTTTAAATGCGTCTTGCGACCCAGCCCTTTCTGTATCTCATCTTCAACTCCATACAGGTCAAATATCGGGCGCTCACCGGGATAGTGCTCAATTTTATCCTTCGCTTCTATCATTAACTTTTCTGCAAAGTGTTGCATCTTGCGGCTGGTCTCACGAGAGTCAACCCGAATTTTTTCAAGATCTTCATCTATCATGTCGCGCAACACCCGCATCGGTAATGACAGATCTTCATGAATTACATTGCCGGCGCTTTCTGTTTTCGCCTTATCGCTAATAGAAGTCCATAGCTTATTTAAAAATAAAATATCCTGTACCATCGATTCCGGCGTTGCGGTTTCGGCAGCGGTGCGAATAATGTAGCCTGACTCACCCAGCAAATCTTTCTGATCTAATAACATGCTCCGCAGTCGCTCACGTTCAGACTCATCTTCAATGCGCGACGAAACACCGACATTTTCCGAGTTAGGCATAAACACCAGATAGCGTGATGGAATTGTGATGTGCGCAGTTAACCTTGCACCTTTAGTCCCCATCGGATCTTTAATAACCTGCACCAGAACATCCTGGCCTTCGGTTAATAAATGCGAAATAGTCGGCTTACCATTGTCACCATTGGTATGTGGTGCAATATCAGAAACGTGTAAAAATGCCGCACGTTCCATACCCACTTCTACAAATGCCGCTTCCATGCCCGGTAGCACCCGACAGACCCGGCCTTTATATATATTACCCACCAGTCCTTTATTTCGACTACGTTCTATATAGACTTCCTGTAGTACGCCATTTTCCAGAATCGCGACCCGAGTTTCCTGTGGTGTAACATTAATTAGAATTTCTTTACTCATGTTTAATTTCATTCCATTCACTGGCTATAGTAGCGACAGATCTATAATAAATTTTTAATACCGGCCTGCTTCAGTAACTGTGCTGTTTCAAATAAAGGTAAACCCATAATACCCGAATAGCTGCCATTTATATTTTTAATAAATTGCGCTGCAATCCCCTGAACACCATAAGCACCGGCTTTATCTGCCGGCTCACCGGTTTGCCAGTAAGCATGAATCTGCTGTTCGCTTAATCGCTCAAATTCTACATTACTCACGCTCAGGACACAGTGTTCTGTTTCACCATTACAGACAGCCACCGCTGTCATTACCTGATGTGTATTGGCACTGAGTAAATTTAGCATCGCTAAAGCCATTTGCTGATCTACAGGTTTTCCCAGAATTTGTTGTTCGCAAATCACAATAGTATCAGACCCTAGCGCCGGCCTTACAGGTAAGTTACCGTATCCTGCCCGGGCTTTTTCCAGCGCCAGACGCGTCACAAACTGCTCAGGAGTTTCTCCCGCGATATGAGACTCATCAATATCAACCGGGTGTACTGTATAGCTAACCTGAATCTGGTCAAGGAGTTGCCGGCGTCTTGGGGAAGCCGAAGCCAGGGTAATTTGAGGTGGGGTTAAATCAGAATCAGGCGTCATTTATTATGCTTTTTATTTAATATACTTTTCTACTTAATTAAAACAGCAACTGAATTACTTACAGAATTTTTCCATACAAATTATGTCACCGGAAATATTGATTACCCGTAACAATAGCATTCAAAAATTAATCGAATAATTTTCATCTAAGCCATCAAGACATTTACAACCTTAAGCACGATGATACGGATGATGACGCAACACCGACCAGGCTCGATATAACTGTTCCGCAAGAATGACTCGCACCAGCGGATGAGGAAAAGTTAATGCGGACAATGACCATTTTTCATCAGCCAACGCACGGCACTCCGTCGACAAACCTTCCGGGCCGCCCACCAGTAAACAGATATCCTGTCCACTGTGCATCCAGTCATCCATGCGCCGGGCCAACTGCTCAGTGCTATGCGACTTACCCTCGACATCGAGCACAACCACATGGGCTGATTTCGGTATCGCGGCCTTTAATCGCTGTCCCTCATCTTCAACAATACGCTTAATATCGGCATTTTTACCGCGCTTACCCGGTGCTATTTCCTTTAACTCCAGCTTCGCTTCTGCGGGCATGCGATGCGCATATTCTTTATATCCCTGCTCCACCCAGACGGGCATTTTCTGACCCACCGCTAATAATAAAATACGCATAAGAAGATTCGCAACAATACCTCAGCAGAATGTGTATTAACTTTCTACCGATGCCTCGGTAGGCTCGTTAAAGCTCCAGAGCTTTTCTAAATCGTAAAACTGTCGAACATGGGGTTGCATTACGTGCAGCACAATATCGCCCATATCAACCAGCACCCATTCGCCCTCTGTCTCGCCTTCAATACCCAGCGGCTGACTGCCCGCCTTTTTAGCTTCCAGCGCAACATTTGCCGCAATAGATTTCACGTGCCGGCTAGACGTACCGCCGGCAATAACAATTAAATCTGTGACGCTGGTTTTACCCAACACATCCAGCTCGATAATATCTACCGCCTTCATGTCATCAAGGGCGGTTAAAATAAGGGATTTTAAATCTTCAATAGATAATTTGGCATTATTCGACATAGGCTTGTTCAAGTTTTTCTCTAACGGTTTCGGGTAACAGGTATTGCGTGCTCTGCCCTGCGGACAGGTAGCGACGTATCTGACTGGCTGAAATATCCAGCTGAGTTACGGATTGTAACAGAATTTGACCCGCAGGTCTTTGCAACAAGTTCTGAGCCTGATCGCTTAAACACGCTGAAATAGCGGGAGTGGCGGCAAAGTCGGGCAACTCTGCCCCCGGGCGAGTGGTAACAATAATATGACATAGTCCAAGTATAGACTGCCAGCGGTGCCATTGTGGTAAATCATTAAACGCATCCATACCCATCATCAGGCAAAGCGTATCCTCAGGAAATTCGTTTTTAAGGCTTTGTAATGTATCAACCATATAGGATGGACCGCTACGCAACAGCTCACGCTTATCCAGCACAAAGCCTGCGGTATCCTGTATTGCGATTTGCACCAGCTGCGCACGCTGTTGATCCGTTAGCACGGGGGAATCTCGATGCGGCGGGATTCGATTGGGAATAAAGCGGACTTCTGACAACCCCACCTGCTGCATAATATCCAGCGCAGGTCGCAGGTGACCGTAGTGTACGGGGTCAAAGGTGCCGCCGAGTATGCCAATTAGTTTAGACATTTTTTAAACAACATGCTTTTAAAGTTACTCCCGAATTTGCCCATCACCCAGCACCACATATTTCAGAGAAGTTAAACCTTCCAGCCCCACCGGCCCGCGTGCATGCAGTTTATCGGTACTGATGCCAATTTCTGCTCCCAGACCATATTCAAAGCCATCGGCAAAGCGCGTTGATACATTCACCATCACCGAACTCGAATCAACTTCCCGCAGGAAGCGCCTTGCCAAAGTGTAGTTTTCAGTGACGATGGTATCGGTATGATGCGAGCCATGTTGGTTAATGTGAGCCATCGCCTGATCAATATCATTCACCAGTTTGATAGACAGGATGGCCGCCAGGTATTCCGTATCCCAGTCTTCATTAGTTGCCTGCTTACAATCAATAATTTTACGGGTTTGCTCGCAGCCCCGTAACTCAACACCTTTTTCAGAATAACGCTGTGCCAGTTCCGGCAAACACTGCGCCGCAATAGATTCATGCACCAGTAACGTTTCCATGGCATTACACACCCCATAACGATGGGTTTTTGCATTAAAGGCAATATCGCTGGCTTTGGGCAAATCGGCCTGCGCATCGATATAGACGTGACAAATACCATCCAGATGTTTAATAACCGGCACGGTTGCCTCTTTGCTAATACGCTCAATTAAACTTTTACCGCCACGGGGTATTATCACATCCACCGCGTCACTGGATGTAATCAGCTCACCTACCGCGGCACGGTCAGTAGTTTGCACAACCTGCACAGCATCCGCCGGCAAACCCGCTTCGATCAAGCCCTGTTGAATGCATTTCGCCACCGCTTGATTAGAATGAATAGCTTCTGAGCCACCGCGTAAAATGGTAGCGTTGCCAGATTTCAGACACAGCCCTGCCGCATCGGCGGTGACATTCGGACGGGACTCATAAATAATACCAATAACCCCTAGCGGCACCCGCATTTTACCAATTTGAATACCCGACGGGCGATAGGCCATATCGGTAATTTCACCAATCGGATCCTGCAGCGCCGCTATCTGACGCAGGCCTTCTGACATACCCGCAATGCGGGTATCATTTAATTCCAGCCGATCCAGCATGGCGGCATCAAGCCCCTTGTCTTTTCCCGCCTGCAAATCTTTCTGATTTTCAGATTTTAAAACGTCCGCTGCCGCATCAATCGCAGCGGCAATGGCGAGTAGTGCCTGATTTTTTACAGATGATTCGGCGCGGGACACTTCAACCGCAGCGGCGCGGGCCTTCTGACCCAGTTGTTGCATGTATGCTTTCATGAATGTTTCTGATGTGATTTAACTGAATGACTATTTTGCCATAGACTGGCGACAGACGCAGGCAATTAATAAGACAATACGCGGAAGAATTCAGTGGTTAATATTCGTTTACTAAAAAATAGTTACCACTGAAGATTTTCTTAAACCGCCGTCGCCGTACGCACCCACCAAAATAAATTTCAACGACCTGCTAGCGATCAATAGTTTCCAGTGCGGCACTTAACGCATGGTCGAATACAGAATGCTGCATAATTAAACCTGACAACCCCTTCTCTATTTCATTTGCAAAAATACCCGCGTCTTTTTCTATTACAACATTACCAAGGTGATCAACAAACACCATAGACGCATCATGCACCAGTATCACCGCCAGCTTCAATCGACGCACCGGCTTATCTTCACCGTTATAGACAATAAACCAGGCACCCGGCGACACCCCGTCCGGCAATGATGCTATTTTCTGTTTTGATATTTTATCTTCATCAGCAACTTCCGGTTCCAGTTCAGTTTCAGCCTGGGCTTCTTCGTGATCCAGTTCGATGAACTCATCCCCTGTCAACTCATCTGTTTGCTCCTCCTGTGGAGCACTTCCTGATTCGATTTGCGCATCAGCTTCCGCCACCACTTCCTGCGGCTGCATAATATCCGTTGCTGTCATCAGCGCTTCATAAGTCATCTCTAAATCAGCAACAACCTGCTGGACAATGTTTTTACTTTTTTTGCAGTTTGCCAGCTTACTTCGAGTGGCTTCAATAATATCCTGATTCGTCAGTCCCAGCTCATCAAGGTCTTCCTGTGAGTAAATTGGCTGCACACTTTCAATAATTTTTTGCAAAATCATTAATAACTCAACCCACTCATCATTGGCCTTACCATTTTGAAGAAAATGGTTAAACATCATGCTCGGCCAAACTTTCAATACCAGTGTACGGATACCTTCCGGTAGCTCTTTACCAATGGTGATTTTACGAATTTCCTTCAGCACGATACTCTTAGCATGCGCCATTTTTACCGTTTTCTGCGAACGCGCTTCGGTTTCCCGTGCCTTACGATAAATCTCTTCAGTCAGCTCATTAAGGTCATTCAGGGCAATTGTAAATGCAATAACATCATCATCATAATCACTAAGCAACTTACGTACGATTTTTTCTATATCGATATAAACCGGGTCATCATGTTCAGATACGCCAACACCGGCTTCTGCAATTTTATCCAGAAGCTGACGTGCCGGATGCTGATCATCAACAAAGAAATCAGCATCCAGCATAGCGGCTTTGATAACCGGTATTTGCAAACTCAATAACAGCGTTTTAATTTCATCGGTAATGCTGTCTTCGTCGATAATCGCATCGAAGATCAATTTGATAAAGTCGATGGTCTTTTCAGAAACCTGATGTACGGCCTTGGTAACTGCACCGCCTTCAGACTCACCAATGCTGGACAGTACGGCTTTCTTAATCTGATTCGCATCAAACACCAGAGGTGTCTGACTTATATCATCCGGCGGTGCCTGCAAACCGGTTAGCGCTGTCATTACCTGTTGTTGTGAGTAGTAGCCGGCACCACCCGGTGCCACATCATTCTGGCTACCGCCCACAAAACTTTCTATGCTCTGACGTACCTGACCAACCGGCACACCGGCTGAATACTCCTGACCTGCAGGGCCTGTTGCTGCGCCGGACTGCTGCATTGAGGCAGGAGAATGATAGCCACCGGGCGAAGCAGGCTGAGCATAACCCTGCATACCACTACCAAATGCTCTGCGTGGCCCCGCCGGTGCATAACCACCGGCAGGCTGTTGTGGCGGATAACCGGGTGGAGGACCACCCTGCGGATAGTTTTGCGGAGGCGGAGCCCCGCCGCCAGGCATAGATGGCGCCTGCGTTGCATGTCCCGAGTAGCCCTGCATTCCACTACCAAACGCCCTTCTGGCACCTGGCGGCAAAGCGGGCGGGGCTTGCTCTGCAGCTGCAACTTCAGCATCTACAGACGGATCTCCGCCGACATCTTCCTCATAACCTCCACCTTCAAAATGCGGCGCAGCACCACTATAATTAATCTCAGGCAAAATCCCCTGTTCTATTAATAAATTATTCAGACTTTCATAGAGTGAACCGAGATCACAGATAAGAGATTTTTCAAAGAAGCGATATACAACCAGCCGGTTATCATCGATGAGTTCTGTTTTGGAAACCGCTTCATGCATCGCATCACATAAGCGCTTTGGCTCCAGTGCTTCACCATGAAAGATATGGTCGTTATATTTACCTAACTCTTTGAAACGTGCAATCAGGTGATTAATTGGCTCGGAATGCTCCATAGCAGCCTTGCCGCTAATGGATGTCAGAAGCACCATTTCATCCATTTCATTCTGTTCAACCAGACCCAGCTCTTCACTCTTCTTTACCGGTTTTTTCTCCGGCAACTCATCGAGATCCCCCATCGGCTGCAAATAAAAACTGAGTTCGTCGACAAAACCCTGTTGAATGTTTTTCTTATTATCGCGCACCGCATTCATGCACTCAAACAGGCTATTTTGCTCAGCCGTGCTGGTGGCCTCATCGGCCGCTTTAAAGAGATAATCATCGGCTTGCTTGAACAGATCATCCAGACTAGAAGCAAAGTAGCTTTCCAACTGGGAAATGATTGCATCGATCAGCTCCGCATAATAGCGGGGCTGCTCTTCAATATTTTGATTGATCTGGTTATCAGTTTCAGTATCACTCACCTGAAGCTATCCTCATGTTCCATGGTCTGCTAAATCAGGATATCCTGACCCGTTTTAATTCAAGCCGAATCACATTCAATAAACTGTAATGGCCCACCTGGGATTACCCACTCGTCATTTCTGACTCGTTTCATCACCGAAATTAAGCTCAATAAAAGCCAGCCCAATTCCATTTTCTTCCTGCCGAACGACCACCGCATCATTACTGGG